>CAZLHZ010000043.1:0-10694 GCA_964559285.1 uncultured Actinomycetes bacterium
GCACCAAATCCCGCCAGTTGCTCAGCGGCGAGTCGCATCTCGTCCTCGGCGATCTCACTGAACAGGGCCGGGGGAGGACCGGCAGGTGCCGCGAGCAGGTCATAGGCCGGCAGCTCCCACGCGTGCAGGGCGATGAGATCCCAACCGTGACGACTGGCGAGGTCGAACGCGAAGCCGAGGGCGCGATGCGACACCGCGGATCCATCCACACCAACGACGACTGACCGCGCACCCGTCGGTGGCAGCCCTCGCACGACCACCGTCGGACATGGGGCATGGCTCGCCGTCTGCACACCGACGGATCCGAGCAGGAGGCCGCGGAATCCGCCGTACCCGCGTGATCCGACGACGAGCAGATCGCTGGACTCTCCCTCGTCGATGAGCGCTCCGGCAGGGCTCCCCACAACCACACGTCCGTCGACGTCGACATCCGAGACACCCGGCACGCCAGCGCAACTCAGGCGCGCCGCGGACACCGCCTCATCGATGAGCGTGTGTGCCGCGCTGCGCAGGGAGTCCAGCAGCGACAGGTCCAGCGTCGGGGCGAACTCCACTCCGGCCATCGTGACCGGCGACACGAGGCAGTAGACAACACGCAGGTTGCGTCCCCGCAGGGCAGCTTCCGACAGTCCCCACGTGAGGGCATCACGCGAGGAGGGTGAGCCATCAAAGCCGACGGTCAGTGGGGCGGCAGCGGTCATGTGTCCAGACTGCCGATATTGCGCCCCGGCACAAGGGGGTCGGTGGTCCCGGTGTGTCTGACGAAGGTCCCGATGGTGTGCAAGCCCGTCGGGGGTTTAGCAGTAGCGCGCCGTGGTCCGTGGGCTCAGCGTTGCCGGGATGTGCACGGGGACACCGATGGGGGTGCCGTGGATGAGCCATGCCACCGATGTCGGCTGCCAGGGTCCCACCATGAGGTCAGCCTGCTGCGGACCCGGTGTCATGTAGTTCACGCCGCGTGAGGTCTGGATGTTGACCTCGGAGTCCTGCGCGAAGTGCATCGAGGGGAACCACGTGGCGGTCACTCTGCTCCCCGGTCCGAAGATCCGTGCGTACGCCGATGCCTGGGTGCCGGCACGCAGCGGAGCGTGACACTGCCCACCCGACTGGACGGACTTGCGATAGTTGAGGATCCGGCCGGCCAGCGCATCGTCGGTGATGTGGCCCTGGAAGCGAATCCGGGTCCACTGTGTGGAGCGCACGCCCGGCGGAGCAGCGACCCATTCGACGTGGCCGCTTGCCTGCTGGCTCACATAGGGGGCGAGCACGGCAGCTCCGGTCACCAGCACGTAGGGGGTGATCCGCACGACCGTTCCGTTGCGGACCGCGGCCTTCACATACAGCTGCGATGCGAGGGCCACGTTGCCAGGGAGCCCGGCGGGGATCGCACTGGGCTGCACCGGCAACTCCCCGCTGCGCGTCTTCAACTTCTCCATCATGCCTTCAAGGAACCCGTAGACGGTCGTGGCCGAGTCGGCGGGCAGCCGCACAGCAACATCGTTCCGGAAGCGGTCACAGCGCATCGTCTCGACACCGAGGACGATGGTCGTGCCGGTGCTGGCACACGGGGCGTCGGCTGCGTGAGCAGGTGACGCGGCCACGGTGACCGAGGCAGACACTGCTGTGGATGCCAGAAGCACGCTGGCAAGGACGAGAAGCGACGGGCGGCGTGGGCTCATGGCCCGCAGGGTACGTCACGATGACCAGCGATGCGTCAGGATTGGCCCATGACGCTCAATGATTCACAACCCTACGATGGGGATGTCCAGGTCGCTGGACCGGCACAGACCCGCGACCTCGGTGTCCTGCGGTTGACGAAAGTCGCGGTGGGGGACTACGCGAACAACTGCTACCTCCTTGAGTGCACCGCCACCGGTGGGCTGCTGCTCGTGGATGCGGCGAGCGAACCGGAGACGCTGCTGGCACTCATCGGTGATCGACGTCTCTCGGCGGTGCTCACGACCCACCAGCATCGCGATCACTGGCAGGCCCTCGGCGAGGTTGTCCGACGCACTGGCGCCACAACCCTCGCCCATCCGATCGATGCTGAAGGCATCCCGGTCCCGACCGACATCACCGTCGATGACGGTGCAACGGTGCAGGTGGGTCATGTGGCGTTGACCGCGATGCACTTAAGTGGGCATACACCCGGCTCGATCGCCCTCGCCGTACGCGACTCAGGCGGCCGTGCACACATCATCACCGGTGACTGTCTCTTCCCCGGTGGGGTGGGTCGCACGACGTCGCCGGAGCAGTTCGACTCACTCTACGACGGCATCGTGTCCAAGATCTTCGATGCGTACGCCGATGACACATGGATCTATCCCGGTCACGGCCGGGACACGACACTGGGCGTGGAACGACCGGCACTTGCGGAGTGGCGCGAGCGCGGCTGGTGAGGTGTGCAAGGGCCGTCAGCCCATGAGGGCGACGGTCACCACCTGATGGGGGAGCTCGTAGGCCCACGGGACGAACAGCGACGGGATCCCGATCCCGTAGCCGATCGCGTTTCCGACGTGGGCGGCACCCTGCAGGTCCTGCACCGAGCGATCGGGTGCATCGCCTAGGTGCGCCTGCACATACTCCCGATCGAAGGCGTCCTGGGCTGATGTTCGCGCCGCCATCAGGTCAGCGTCATGCCAGGACAGGCGCAGCTGCTCCAGCACGAGGGCGAGGGGGTGTGCGCGCTCAGGGCGCTGGACCTCGCGGATGTAGACGGCCTCTGCGATGCCCAGTGACGCTTCTGCCGCGATGCTCTGCATGAACTGCTCATTGAGGCGCAGATTCATAGCGTCGTGACGATGGGTGGCTTCGATGAAGAGGGCCAGTTTGCTCGGGAAGCGCGCGAACATCGCCCCTTGGGATGACTGTGCCGCGCGGACGATGCGCGCCACGCTGGTGCCATCGAAGCCGTGATCTCCCACCTCATTGAGCACGGCCGTCAGCAGTGCATCGCGGATGGGATCGCCCGTGCTGATGGCGGGTGGGTGATCCATGTGCTCCGCACGACGGTCCGGCAGGGGAGATACCGGCGCCGGATCGGTGAGTGCCCGGCCGATCCGACGTACCTCATCGGAGATGTCGAACCGCTCGACTCCGGGCCGCTGGCTGTTGAGGATGAGCCCGAGCGCGAGTGAGAGGACATAGCTCCGGCGCGCCGCAAGGGTTCCGTCGAGCACGGTGGGGTCGAGCAGTTGGCGCAGGCGCTGTCCGAGCGTGCGATCGACGGCCTCCCTCAGCTCGGGCTCGAACTGGGCGACGAGAAGCAGTTCCATTGCGCCCGTGCGGGTCGGAGTGGGCAGGGCGATGGTCTCCATGAGGTGGAGGAAGGCGGATTCATCGAGACTGGTGCCGAGAGTTCCCGATGTCGCGAGGGCGGTCTCGGTGAGGGAGAGCAGGAGGGGATAGGCGCGCTCGGTCCACGTGGCGGCCATGAGCGCCGATGTCGTCTCGAATCTCTCCTGGACCGGCCGACGGGACAGGCCGGCACGTCGGGCGACCGAGGAGAAGGTGACACCTCGCCATCCCTCGTCACAGGCGGTGGCGAACGCGGCATCGAGGATTCGGGAGTCGTTGCGCACGACGCGCATCTGCGGCTGTCGACCGGAGATGGTGCGCGCGGACTCTGTGTCAGCAGTCACGCTCGTGCTCCTTGCCACGCTCCGACCATATCCGCGGTGCGGACACCCGCTCGGGATTGAACGGCGGACATTGATTGAATGCCCCCGTGACTGACCCCGATGCACGCGTCCCCGACCACTCGCACCGGGCTCGGTTTGCCCTCTCGATGAAGGGTCCCTATCCGGCGCTGGTCGCCCTGTTTGTCGCCCTGCTGCTGATCTCGAATATCGGTGCGGTCAAGCTCATCGCCTTCGGTCCGATCATCACTGACGGTGGCGCCTTCCTCTTCCCTCTCGTCTACATCGTGGGTGATGTTCTCAGCGAGGTCTACGGGTTCCGAGCGGCACGGCGGGCGATCCTGCTGGGTTTCGCCATGTCGATCCTGGCCGCGCTCACCTTCCTGGCGGTCCAGGCGGCTCCCGCCGCGGACGGATGGGAGAACCAGTCCGCCTTCGAGGCGGTGCTGGGGTTCGTGCCGCGTATCGTCGCGGCCAGCGTCTGCGGCTTCCTCGTCGGCCAGGTGCTGAATTCCTGGGTGCTCGTCAAGATCAAGGAGCGAACTCAGGAGAAGGGGCTCTGGCTGCGTCTCATCGGGTCGACAGCGGTAGGAGAACTGGCCGACACGGTTGTCTTCTGCACGATCGCGTTCTACGGCGTCATCACCGGCTCGGAGTTCCTCACCTATGTCGTGATCGGCTACATCTACAAGACCCTGCTCGAGGTGGTTCTCCTGCCGATCACCTACCCGGTCATCCGACTGGTGAAGCGCCGCGAGCCGACCTACGGAGTTCTCGTCGAGTAGTAGCGACCGAGGAACTCCTCCCGCAGCTCCGCAAAGTCGCCATCGATGATCGCCTGGCGCATCTCATCGACCAGGCGCACCACGAAGCGCTCATTGTGAATGGTGGCGAGGGTGTTCGCGAGCATCTCCTTGCCGCGGAACAGGTGGTGGATGTAGGCGCGGGTGTAGTGGGTGCAGGTGTAGCAGTCACAGTCGTCATCGATGGGCTCGAAGGCACGCCGGTTCTCGGCTCGGCTGATGTTGTAGCGCCCCCGCGAGGTCATCACGGCACAGTTGCGCGCGACGCGCGAGGGCGCGACGCAGTCGAAGGTGTCGGCACCGGCGGCAACTCCGGCAAAGAGATCGTCCGGCTCACCGATGCCGAGCAGGTGTCGGGGGCGATCCTCGGGAAGCTCTGAGCAGGCCCAGCTGACAATCTCGCCGAGCCGCTCCTTCTCCAGTGCCCCACCGATCCCGAAGCCGTCGAAGCCCAGGTCGGCCAGACCCCGGGCGGCCGCACGGCGCAGGTCCTCGAACTGCGCACCCTGGACCACCCCGAAGAGCGCCTGATAGGGCCGGTGGGCTCGCTCGACAGTGAGTCGCTCGTGCTCCGCGATGCAGCGCACAGCCCACGCCTGAGTGCGCTCAAGGGATCGCTCCTGATAGCCCCGGGTGTTGAGCAGGGTGGTGCACTCGTCGAACGCGAAGATGATGTCCGCGCCGAGCTGATGCTGGACGCGCATGGACACCTCAGGGGTGAAGCGGTGCGAGGACCCATCGAGGTGCGAGCGGAAGGTCACGCCGTCATCGTCGACATGGGCCAAGCGATCCTTGCCGTCCGCGATGACGTCATCGTCGGCAAGGCCGGCGGTGTCCATCGCGAGGACCTTCTTGAATCCGGCCCCCAGGGACAGCACTTGAAAGCCCCCGCTGTCGGTGAATGTCGGTCCCGGCCAGTTCATGAATGCGGCCAGACCGCCCGCCTCATCGACGATGTCCGGACCCGGCTGGAGATAGAGGTGGTAGGCGTTGGCGAGCAGGGCCTGAGCACCGAGCGCTGCCATCGTCTCCGGAAGGACCGACTTCACGGTCGCCTTCGTCCCCACGGGAATGAAGGCCGGGGTCTGGATCTGGCCGTGCGGGGTGGTGATGACGCCCGCGCGACCGAGCCCGTCACCCAGACGCGCGGTGACGGTGAAGTCGAAGTCACCCAAGGTCAGTCGCTGCGGGATCCGTCGTTGCGGGCGAGGAACTGGATGGCGCTGACCGCGAGAACGACACAGCCCACCACGAGATAGATCGTGCTCGCCGCCGGGCTGAACTGCCACAGGTTGGCCAGGGCGCCCATGGCGCCGATGATGAGCAGGGTGCTCAACGGCTTGCGAATCGCGAGGATGGGGGCGGCCTGGAGGATGCGGACGGCCCGGGACTTCGTCACGACCTCGAGCTCGGCCGGAAGGCGGAGCACCTCGTCGTGCAGGGACTGGTTCTCCGCACGGAGACGATCCCGCTCCGCGAGGAGTTCGGCGATCTGGGTGCTCTCACCGGTGCGCCCCGCCTGGAGCTGGGTGAGGGTGGCGGACAGATCCGCCAGGCGAGCCTCAAGGTCGGCGCGCTGGCGGGCTGCATCCTCCAGTCGGACCGTGAGCGTCTCCTTCTCCACCGCCAGATCCATGACCCGCCGCTGCGCCTCAGCGGCCAGCGGCGCGTAGTCGACCGCGGGTGCCAGGGGAGCGGGGGTCAGGGGAGCGGGAGCAGTCGCCACCGGAGCGGTCGCCACGGGCGCCGGATCAGGAACGACCTCAAGGGTGGCGTGCGGGCCCCGCACCGTCACCGACTCCACGACCGCCGATTCCACGGCTGCTGACTGCGCACCCGGAACCAGCCCGCTGGTGAACCCGATGCCGATCGGTGACGCCGCTGCAGCGGCAGAGGCGGCAGCCTTGAGCGCCTTGCGCTCCTGCTTGGCCAGCTTCTCCTGCTTGCTCTTGCTGTGCTTGCCCATGATTCACCCCTCCGGAGCCGGCATGGTCGCCGCTCAGGCTGTCAGGGTAAACCCTCCGCGGACGGGCTAGCCTCCCGATGTGCGAATCCTCAGTGGTCTGATGCTCACGGTGAGTCTCGCTGCCGCGGCCACCCTCACCCCGCACGCCATCACTCCAGCGACAGCTGCCCCGGCCAATGCGGTCATCGCCGCCTACTCGACCGTGGCTCCGCGCAGCGTCACGCCCTCGCACCTCGTGGCCCGCGCCATCATCCTTCCCGCCCGCACCTGCCCCGACCTGCAGGTCACCGTGCGCGGTCGCGAGCGCGTGGTGGCGATGACGGTCCGTCGCCCTGCGCCGTCAGTGGCGGGGAACTTCGACATGATCCGGGTGTGTGAGGCGGCGATCCCGGTCGGGTCCACTCGCGCGGTGATCGCGGGCACCGCCATCCCGGCAGCGATGCCCGCGGCTGTCGACCGCATCGCCACCCTGGGTGACACGGGCTGTCGGATTCTCAAGGACATCCAGGACTGCCTCGACCCCAAGGACTGGCCGCTTGCCTCCATCGCCACCGCCATCGCGGCGACTCAGCCGGATCTCATCGTCCACGTCGGGGACTACATCTATCGCGAGGAGAAGTGCCCGGACCCAGCCGACTGCGGTGACAGCCCGGGGCCGATCCCGCAGTCGAAGATCCGCGACCGGTCAGCCGTGTGGCTGCTCGACATGCTCGCGCCGATGCGACCGCTCTTCGCCGCTGCCCCGATCCTGTTCCTGCGCGGCAATCATGAGGACTGCGCCGCTGCCGGCAATGGCTTCTTCCTGCTGCTGGATCCACGACCGGATTCCGCGACCGCGTGCGCGCCGGTGCGCAGCGGCAGCTCAGTGACCGTGCCCGAGCGGCAACTTCCGCCGTGGAGCGTCAACGTCACCGTGTCGACGGGGCGCACCCTGCGGCTGGTGGCCGTGGATTCGGCGTACGGATGGGACAACGCGGTCTCGTCCTATGCGGCAACGCAGCGTGGCGCCTACACCAAGGCGGAGAAGCTGGCGACGGCGAAGGGCGTCAACGAGGCGATCCTGCTCGTGCATCGCCCCATCTTCGGAGTGACGACGACGCGTTTCGCGCTCGCGGGAGATCCGGCATGGACACCCTGGGTGTCGGCCGACCAGGCCGCGGCGTCACGCGGACTGCTCAGCCACTACGCGATGGTCCTGTCGGGGCATGAGCACCTCGCCCAGATCGTCAAGATCCCGGGTCAACCGCTGCAGGCGGTCGTCGGCAATGGCGGCACCTGGTTGAACCCCCGACATGGGTACGCCGCACCCGATGGTCCTCCGCTGGTCAACGCCCGTGGCGAGGAGATGATTGATGGCCCGCGTCTGCCGAAGCTGTCGAAGCTGTGGACCCGGGTGGAGTTCGGGTTCTCGTTGCTGACCCCGGGTCGGTCAGCGGGCCAGTGGACCATCGACATGCGCACGGCCAACGGCCGATCGTCCATGCAGTCCTGCTCGGTCAAGGCGCTCTCACTTGTGCGGTGCGCCCGATGAGCGAGGTGCCGCTGCTGCTGGCTGGTGGGTCGCGTCGTCGACGCGCCCTGCGGGACTGGGCGCGGCAGCAAGGCTATGCCACGGTGCTGCGCACCGATCAGCGTGATCTGGATGAGCATCTCGATGGACTCAACTCTTCGACGCTGCTGATCCCGGTCGGTGCCGCGACGTCGGGGCATCGGCGCGCACCTGTCCGCGTGGTGGTCGGTGAACCGGCGACGATGGGCGAGTTGCGTGCCGTCCACGGGACAAGACCGGGGCAGTCCCTCGTTGACGTGGTGCGCCGGCAGGCCACACTCGCGGTGGACCGTGCCGAACGCCGTGAGGTGGGTGACACCTTCAAGGTGCCGCGGGATGTCGTCGCGGACATCACGGGAAGCGCGCGTTTCAGCGAGGTGGTGTCAGAACTGGCGCGGGACACGGGACAGGCCCCCAGTGCTGTCGCTGCTGAGGCACGCGACTGCCTGCAGGAGATGGCCGCTCGACACAGTCCGTGGGCGATTCGACTGTGGCTGCGGATCGGGCGCTGGATGTCGCGGGCCTACGTCGTCGATGTCGACGATGCGCAGTTGCCTCGGCTCCATGAGCTCAACCGTCACCACGCACTGGTGTTCCTGCCCAACCATCGCTCCTATCTCGATCCGATTGTCCTGCGTTCAGTCCTGGCGCCGCGGGGGTTCGCTCCCAATCATGTGCTCGGAGGAATCAATCTGTCGTTCTGGCCGCTTGGACCCTTCATGCGGCGCACCGGACTGGTCTTCATCCGACGAGAGTTCCGCGATGCCCCGATCTACCGCGCCATGCTGCGTGAATACCTCTCCTTCCTTGTGGCCAAGCGGTTCAATCTCGAGTGGTACATCGAGGGCGGCCGGACCCGTTCCGGCAAGCTGCGCCCCCCGCGCTACGGGATCCTCAGCTATCTCATCGACGCCTTTGCCGAAGGCGATGCCAGGGATGTCTTCCTCGTTCCGGTGTCCATCGTCTATGACCAGCAGCACGAGGTCGGTGCCATCAGCGCCGAAGAGCAGGGAGGATCGAAGTCGCCTGAAGGCGCGGGCTGGATGGTGCGCTTCGCACGCGGCCAGGGCCGCCGCCCCGGTCGGGTCCACGTGAGGTTCGGCGAGCCACTGTCCCTGCGGTCGGAGCTGCAGGTGGCGGCCGCCGATGATGCGCGTCTCGCCGTGCCCAAGGTGGCATTCGAGGTGTACCACCGGATCAACCTCGCCACTCCCATCACGCCCACCGCACTGATGACCTTCGCGCTGCTGGACAACGACGGGCGGGCACTGACGATCACGGAGAGTCGGCGCATCCTCGACCCCCTCGTGGACTATGTCGTACGCCGGTCACTGCCCCTCACCACTCATGAGTCCCTTTCGCACAGTGACGACCTCGCGGAGGCTCTGGAGGGGCTGATCCGTGCGGGCGTGGTGATTCGGCACGATGTCGGGCCCGAGCCGGTCTTCGCGATTGCCGATCAGCGGGTGCACGAGGCGGCGTTCTACCGCAACACGATGATCCACTTCCTTGTCGACCGCGCCATCGCAGAGGTCGCAGCTCTGGCCGCGCAGGACTCCATGTCGCTCACCCCGTGGGACGAGGCGCTGCGACTGCGGGATCTGCTGAAGTTCGAGTTCTTCTTCGCCCGACGCAGTGAGTTCGATGATGCCCTGCGCCGCGAGGTGAGCCTCGCCGCGCCCGCTCAGGATGCGACCGGTCTGTTCACCGCGCACCGGGTCATCGGCCCATTCCTCGAGGCCTACGGCATCGTCGCTGACACGCTCTGCGCCCACGACCCCGCCGAGGCCGTCAACACCTCCGCTGTCATCGCCGACTGCATCAGCCTGGGACGGCAGCGGGCTCTGCGACGGCTCCTGCACAGCCCGGAGGGAATCGCCCGAGACCTCTACGGCAATGGGCTTCTGCTTGCCGGAAACCGGGGACTGCTCGGCGTCGGGGGGTCGGACCTCCAACGGGCTCGTCATGACTTCGCACGTGAGATCGCTGATGACATCGCACACATCGACGTCATCCGTCGCATGGCACTTGCTGCCATGCGAGACTCTGCCGCGTGAGTGATATCGAACGCCTCCTCGCCGCCATCGAGGCTGCGCCTGAGGGTCCGCAGGTCGGCGCCTTCTTCGACTTCGATGGCACGCTCATTGACGGCTTCTCGTCGGTCGTCTACTTCCGTGACCGGATCCGGGCCCGTGAGATGGATGCCCGCGAACTGGTGCACATGCTGATCGAGAGCATCAATGTTGATCGACGCGGCAAGGACGTCACCAACCTGATGACCGGCGCCGTCAGCCGCTTGCGCGGTCGCACGGTTGCCGATATCGAGCAGGTGAGTGAACGACTCTTCCGGGAACGCATCTCCGGCATGGTCTACCCCGAAGCACGCCTTCTCATCGATGCACACCGTGCCAAGGGGCATTCTATCGCTCTCGCCTCGTCAGCGACACGCTTCCAGACCGAGCTCACCGCACGCGATCTGGGCATCGACGTCATCCTGTGCACGCAGATCGGCGAGCAGGATGGTCTGCTCACGGGCCTGATCTCTGGACCGATCCTGTGGGGCGAGGGCAAGGCCACCGCTGTTCGTGAGTACGCCGATGCCAACGGCATCGACCTGGACCAGTCCTTCGGGTATGCCAACGGGGGAGAGGATGTCGCGTTCCTCTCCTCGGTCGGCCTCCCGATGGCACTCAACCCCGATGCGCGTCGTTGGGCACCTCTCGCAGTCGGTGCCGCTT
>CAZLHZ010000044.1:0-5061 GCA_964559285.1 uncultured Actinomycetes bacterium
GGACACGCGCGGACCGAATCTCACGTATCACCCCGATCGCCTCTCCATGGAGCGTGTCGAGGATGCCGCATTCGGACCCGTGGACCGGATCGGCCAGCTCACCATGCGCAATCTCGACATCGCTGACACGCGAGGCAAGCTCGAGCTCTATGCCGCGCAGGGGCAACTGGGGACCGAGTCGCGCCTGGTCGGCGAGATCACGGCCGCACCGACGTCTGACGTCTGACCCACTCGCACTCGCACCTGCAGATCGCGAGCGCTGTGTCCGAGGGGCTGGGGCTTGGGTCCGTTGTGGGTCCTCCGGAGGGTGAGTCAGTCGGACCCGGCGATGCCGCGACCTCCTTGGACACAATGATCGTCACCTTGGTGTTGCGCGGCAGCATGCGGTTCGCGACCGGATCCTGGTCCACGACGATGCCGACCGGACCGGCAACCTCGCGGTAGTCGACCTTCACCTTGAACCCGGCGTACTCCAGCAGATCCGTCGCATCCTTCTCAGACAGACCGATCGTCCGCGGGACGGCGATCGGTGGCCCGATGCTTCCATCATCGGAGTAGTTGCCGAAGGCGTCGCGAGCCGGACCCAGGCCCCACTGATTGACCAGGTCGAATCCGACCGCGGGCGATCCCTCCAACGCCCCAAGCATGGCGGCCTTCCAGATCGGACCCGGCATCGAGGAGCCGAAGACCTGCTCGTAGTAGACACCGTTGATCGTGACGTCCTTCATCGGATAGCGATAGCCACCGCGCGGATCGCCCACCCACACGGCGCCGGCGAGATTCGGGGTGTAGCCGCAGAACCAGACTGCTGCTGAGTCGTTTGTCGTTCCAGTCTTGCCGGCGGCCGGCCGGTCGAGCGTCATATTGCGACCCGTACGCCGCTCCACGGGGCCATCGATGACGCGAGTGAGGATGGCAGTGAGGGTGTCTGCGACATCGCGGCTGAGCACGCGCGTGCACTGCGGGCGGGGGAAGTCGACGACCTGACCGCGACGATCCCTGATCTCGATGATGGGTGTGGGCGGGCAGTAGATCCCATGGTTCGCGAAGGCAGCGTAGGCACCGGCCATGGCCAGCGGAGAGACCTCGTTCGACCCGATCGCGAACGTGGGCACACGGTTGAGCGGCCCTCCAGTCGACAGGCGCACGCCGAGCTGCTCGGCAATATCCGCCTGACGACACAGGTTGGTGCGTGCCTCGAGCTCGATGAAGTAGGTGTTGACCGAGTAGGACGTGGCCTCAAGCATGTCGAACGTTCCGGCGCCGGTCGAGCTGCGGATCGTGGCTGGAGGGAACTTGTCACCTGTCGTGCAGTTGGTGAAGGTGTCCCACGTCTTGGAGTAGGGGGACTCGATCTTCTCAAACGGCGAGATGCCCAGATCCAGAGCAGCCGCAATCGTGAACGGCTTGAAGGACGAGCCGGCCTGCATGCCGAGTGTGCCGCCCCACTTCTGGTCGACCGCGTAGTTGTAGGTGGTGTTCCCGCGGCCTGAGGTGCCCCAGCGGCGGTTCTGTGCCATCGCGAGGATGCGTCCGGTGCCGGGCTGCACCATGGCGATGGCCGTGGCGCGCCGACTCGGGTCATCGATCGGGATCTGATTGGTGACCGCGGTGTAGGCAGCGTTCTGCACCTTGGGGTCGAGGGTCGTCTTGATGGTGAGTCCGCCGCGCTTGAGGAACCCCTCGCGCTCGGCCGCTGTCGCTCCGAACGCCGGATCCTGGGCGATCGTCCGCAGGACGAAGTCGCAGAAGAACGGGGCCCACGACGAGGTGCAGCCATTGGAGACTACCGAAGGATTGAGGTAGGAGCGCATCGGCGTCGTGATCGCTGCGGCCCCTTGGCTGTCCGTCAGATAGCCGAGTTCCACCATGCGTCGGAGCACCGCGTTGCGGCGCAGCGTGGACAGGTCCGGATTGCGGGTCGGGTCGAAGGCGGTGGGCTGCTGAACGATGCCGGCGAGGGTGGCGGACTCCACGAGGGTGAGGTCGCTGGCCGGCTTGCTGAAGTAGCGTCGGGCTGCGGCCTCAACGCCGTAGGCGCCGGCACCGAAGTAGGCGATGTTGAGGTAGCGCTCGAGGATCTGGTCCTTGGTGAATCGGCCCTCGAGCGCCAGGGCGTAGCGCATCTCGCGCAGCTTGCGCACCGGTGTGCGCTCACGTGCCGCCTGAATCTCCTCGACTGAGGTGGCGTTGTTGATGAGAACGTTCTTGACGTACTGCATGGTGAGGGTCGACCCGCCCTGCTGGACCCCACCACCGGAGGTGTTGGCCGCAAATGCCCGCAGCGTGCCGCGCAGGTCGATGCCGTTGTGCTCGAGGAAACGGGAATCCTCGATGGCAATGATGGCCTGCCTCATCCACGGTGAGACCTGGCTGAGCGGCACCTCGATGCGGTTCTCGCGATAAACAGTGGCGATCGGGCTGCCATCAGCGGCCAGGATGACGGACTGCTCGGGCAGCGGGGGTGTCTCAAGGTTCGCGGGCAGTTGTTCGAAGCCGCTGATGGTGTCGCGGACGGCGACTCCGGCGAATCCCACGACGGGAAGGGCCATCAGCGCGACGAGAAGGCCGGCGATGACGGAGACGACCGCGAAGGCACTCAGGCGGGTGAGGAGGCCTCCGGGGCCGCGGTGTGACTGCACCCCGTCAATCTAGATCGGCTCCGGCGGAGAGTCTCTCCCGCCTTCGGACGAGAATCGACCCTGCATGGCTATAGTTCATATGAGCCATAATTTCTAGCCCTATATAGCCCTTCTGCCGACCGTTACCGGGGCGTAACGTCCGGCATCGCAACGTGACTGTGACCTATGTGACACATGGGCCACACGTCCGTCTCCCGAGCGGGGGACGGCCGGTGAGGACAAGGGGAGCGATGAGCATGTCCTGGAGCACCGACTGGTCCGTCAACGCCTCGTGCCGAGCGACCGATCCTGACCTGCTGTTCGTCCAGGGGGCGGCCCAGAACCGCGCGAAGGCCATCTGCCTCGGCTGCCAGGTCCGCACCGAGTGCCTCGCCGATGCCCTCGACAACCGGGTCGAGTTCGGTGTCTGGGGGGGGATGACCGAGCGCGAGCGCCGGGCCCTGCTGCGCCGCCGCCCGCACGTCACCTCGTGGCGTGCCCTGCTCCAGACTGCGCGCGATGAATATGAGCGTCAGTCGCTGCTCACCGGCACGGATCAGCGCTCGGCCTGACTCTCCTCGCTGCCGCTGAGCAGCGCCCCGATCTGGCGCAGTCCGGCGAGATCGTGGACGTCCTCGGCGAGGGCCGGCACCTGCACCACCCCCACTCCTGGATGTGCCGCCGTGAAGCGAGCGGCCAGACGACCCTGTCGGGCGGCCGTCGCCTGACGGTCCGCATGGAGGCGCAGCAGAGCCGCGGTCGAGCCGTGGACCCCGGCGGCGTCGAGCCGCTCTGCCGCCGCGAGTGCCTGCTCACGTGACAGGTCGCTGGCCCGCAGCGGCTGCACCCGATTGAGCACCATGCCGGCGAGGGGCATCCCATCCGTCCGCAGCCGCTCGACGAAGTACGACGCCTCCCGCAGGGCATCGCTCTCCGGCGCTGCCACGACGACGAAGGCCGTCCCGCGATCCTTGAGCAGGGCGTAGGTGGCATCGGCCCGGGTGCGGAATCCACCGAACATCGTGTCGACCGCGGCGACGAAGGTGCCGAGGTCTTTGAGCATCTGCGCGCCGAGGATCTTGCCGAGCACGCTGGTGAAGATCGACAGCCCCGCGCCGAGCACCTTCCCGATGCCCAGCCCCGCTCCCTTGGCCGGACCCGTGAGCACCCGGATGAAGCGCCCGTCGAGAAAGGACCCCAATCGGGCCGGAGCGTCGAGGAAGTCCAACGCTGACCGGGACGGCGGGGTGTCGACGACGATGAGGTCCCACCGTCCGTCCTTGTCCGCCTGCGCCCGCAGCTGGCCGAGCTTCTCCATCGCCATGTACTCCTGCGTGCCGGCGAAGGAGGACGACAGCGCCTGATAGAACGGATTGGCGAGAATCTGCCTCGCCCGTGCGGGATCCGCGTGCGACTCGACGACCTCGTCGAACGTCCGCTTCATGTCGAGCATCATGGCGTCGAGCGATCCGCCGGAGTCGGTCCCGACCCGGTGCACGCGACGGGGGATGTTGTCCAGACGCGTCAGCCCGAGTGCCTGCGCGAGCCGTTTCGCCGGATCAATCGTCAAGACGCAGACATCGCGACCGTTCTCCGCGGCCCGCAGGGCCAGCGCCGCTGCAGTCGTCGTCTTGCCGACTCCGCCGGACCCGCAGCACACGATGATGCGGGTACGCCGGTTCAGCAGGACGTCATCGACATCGAGGCGTGCCGAGTCCGCGGTCATGCCATTCCCTGGGCGCGCAGGAGGTCGGCCATTTCATAGAGCGCGGCCATGTCGATGCCGGACGGCATCATCGGCAGGCCGTAGACCGGGCGACCGAGGTCGTCGATGCGGATGCGCTCCGCACGCTCCACCGCGACCCGCTGGGCGTGGTCGCGCGCCTCCTCGAGCAGGGAGTCGACAAGTGCCGTCGCGGCCCGACCCTTCGAGGCTCCGCCTGGCAGGTCCATCGCCGCGACTCCGGCGACGAGGTCAGCGCGGGCCAGTCGGCCTTCTGCGGCCAGCAGCAGGTCGTCGTCGGTCAGGGCGGGCTGTCGGGTCATGTTGACGACGATGCCGCCCACCGGCAGTCCCGCCTCGTGCAGTTCAGCAACGCCGTCGGCCGTCTCCTGCACCGGCATTTCCTCCAGCAGCGTCACCAGATGCACGGCGGTGCGATCGGACCGCAGGACGCGCATCACGGAATCCGCCTGGGTCCGGATCGGCCCCACCTTCGCGAGGTGGGCCACCTCCTGATTGACGTTGAGGAATCGGGTGATCCGTCCCGTCGGAGGGGCATCGAGGACGACCACGTCGGGCGCCTTGGGCTGGCCCTTCTCCGCTCGGCGCACCAGCTCGCAGGCCTTGCCGGTGAGCAGGACATCGCGGATTCCAGGAGCGATGGTGATGGCGAAGTCGATGGCACCCATGCGGCGCAGCAGTCCGCCGGCGCGGCGC
>CAZLHZ010000044.1:5071-10668 GCA_964559285.1 uncultured Actinomycetes bacterium
ACATCTCGAGGTATTCCAGAAGCGCTTCCTCGGGATCGACCGCGAGGGCCCAGACCTCGCCACCGCCGGGCGCCACAGCGACGCGACGCTCCTCGTAGGGCAGCGGCGGTGTGTCGAAGAGCTGCGCGATGCCCTGCCGGCCCTCGACCTCCATGAGCAGGACGCGTCGACCGCCGTGGGCGAGAGCCATGGCCAGAGCCGCGGCCACCGTGGTCTTGCCTGTGCCGCCCTTGCCTGTCACCACGTGCAGACGCACGGACGACCAGTCGGAGCGTGCCACCCCGTGAGCCTAACGGCGTGCAGCGCGATGGGCAGAGGGGACCGCAGGCTAAGGTCGGGATCACTCACGACCGTGCACCATTCCACCGCCGAGCCACCTCACGGAGCGCACACGATGACAACCTGGGAGTACGCGACCGCACCGCTTCTGGTGCACGCGACGAAGCAGATCCTTGACACATGGGGTGCGGACGGATGGGAACTCGTCCAGGTCGTGCCCGGACCAACGCCCGAGAATCTCGTGGCCTACTTCAAGCGACCAAGGGGCTGACATGGGACAGGTGGAGAGTCGTCTTGCCGAACTGGGCTTCACCCTGCCCGAGGTCGTCAAGCCCGTGGCGTCCTATGTGCCTGCGGTGATCACGGGTTCGCTCGTCTTCACCGCCGGCCAGCTGCCGATGGTGGCGGGGGCCCTGCCCGCGACGGGCCACGTGGGAGCCGAGGTCACCGCTGAGGATGCGCAGCGCTACGCCGCCATCTGCGCGCTTAACGGTCTCGCGGCGGTGAAGTCGGTCATCGGTGATCTCGACCGCATCGTGCAGGTCGTCAAGGTGGTGGGCTTCGTCTCGAGCGCACCCGATTTCACCGGTCAGCCAGCCGTCGTCAACGGCGCCAGCGATCTGCTGCGCGATGTCCTCGGCGATCGCGGAGTCCACGCGCGCTCGTCGGTGGGGGTCGCGGCCCTACCCCTCAACGCACCGGTGGAGGTTGAGCTCGTCGTGGAGTTCTCGGCATGACCAAGCGGGTGGCGGCCATTCCTGTCCCGGCCGCCACCGTCATGCTCGTCGACCCCCGCGAGCCGCTCACGACCTACGTCATGCGGCGCGCCCGCACCATGGCCTTCGCCCCGGGCATGCATGTCTTCCCGGGCGGCCGCATGTCCGGGGCGGACTTCGCCGAGGTTCCGTGGGAACCGTCGGAGGGATTCGACCCTCATGCCCACGCCCGCCACGTGAGTGCTGATGTCGACCTCGCGCGAGCGCTCACCGTGTGCGCGGTGCGGGAGACCTTCGAGGAGACTGGTGTCCTCATCGTCCGCACGCGCGACGGTGAGGTGTGGGGTCGCGCGGCGGATCCCGAGGACATGGAGTCCGATCGCCGGAGCCTCGTCACCGGGCGCACCTCCCTGGCAGCCCTGCTCGCGGCCCGGGACCTCGTCATCGACCCGATGCTGCTGCCACCGTGGGATCACTGGGTCACGCCGCAATCCCAGCCGTTGCGCTTCGACACCCGGTTCTTCGTCGCGGTCCTGCCCGAGGGCCAGATCGCGCGTGATGTCAGCGGCGAGGCCGATCACGCGGGCTGGTTCGAGCCGGCATCGGCGCTGGAGGCGCATGCACGCGGTGACCTTGCGATGCTGCCCCCGACCCGCTCAGCGCTCGCGGACCTGGCGTCTCACGGGTCTGCGGCGGCCCTCCTCGCGGCCGCGCCGACGCGCACGATCACCCCGGTCCTCACGGACGTGCGGCCATGACCCGGCGGATCGGCTCATGACCCTGCCGCCGCTGGGGTCACGGGAACCCTGGACCGGTGGCGCGGTGACCGAGCGCGCGACCTGCATCCTCGCGGGAAATCCCGGGCCGATGACCCTTGATGGCACGAACACCTGGATTCTCGCCGAGCCCGGCGCGCGGCACTGCCTCGTCGTCGACCCGGGACCGGACGATCCCACTCACCTGCACGCGATCGAGAGGGCCGTCGACGGCCGCCGAGTCGCCGCCATCCTGCTCACCCACGGGCATCCGGACCACGCGGAGGGAGCCGTCACCCTCGCCGCGCGGGTCGGCGCGGGTGTGCGGGCCCTGGATCCGGCGTACCAACTCGGAACCGAGGGACTCACCGAGGGGGAGCACCTCAACGTCGACGGACTCGTGGTGCACATCGTCGCGACCCCCGGTCACACGGCCGATTCACTGTGTCTGCTGCTGCCCGCGGACGGCGCGCTGCTCACCGGTGACACGGTGCTCGGCCGCGGCACGTCGGTCATTGCGTGGCCCGACGGCGACCTCGCGGACTACCTCGGATCGCTGGACCGCCTGCGCGACCTCGCCCGGAACGGTGCGCTCGATGTTCTGCTGCCCGGCCACGGGCCGGCCCTGCGCGGCGCAGCGGAGGCGCGGGCCCTGCTGGAGGGGTACGCCGATCACCGGCGACAGCGGCTCGAGCTCGTCCGGCGCGCCAGGCGGGACGGGGCGGGCACGGCGCAGGAGGTCGTGGACGCGGTCTATGCCGATGTGCCGCCCGAAGTCCGGGCCGCGGCCCTCATGTCCGTGCGGGCGCAGCTGGAGTATCTCGACGCGCGAGGGGAGTAATCCCCGGCGTCAGCGGGCGCGCCGCTGGAGGCGCTCGAGGTCGATGAGGAGCACCGTCTTGGGTTCCAGCTCGACCCAGCCGCGCTGGGCGAAGTCGGCGAGCGCCTTGTTCACCGTCTCCCGCGAGGCGCCGACCAACTGGGCCAGCTCCTCCTGGGTGAGGTCGTGGTGGACCTGCAGGCCGCGCGGGGTCACCTCGCCGAAGCGGTCCCCGAGGTCGAGCAGGGCCTTGGCGACCCGACCGGGCACGTCGGAGAAGACGAGATCGGCCATGAGGTCGTTGGTGCGGCGCAGCCGCTGGGCCAGCGCCTGCAGCAGGGCCGCGGCCACCTCGGGACGGCCGGTGAGCCACGGCTGGAGGGCATCGTGGCCCAGTCCGAGGATGACGGCATCGGTGACGGCGGTCGCGGTCGAGGTGCGCGGGACCGGGTCGAAGAGCGACAGCTCACCGAACATCTGGCCGGGCCCGAGCACGCCGAGGAGGGACTCGCGACCGTCGACCGAGTGGTGGCCGAGCTTGATCTTGCCGCTGAGTATGACGTAGAGCCGGTCACCCGGCTCGCCCTCGACGAACACGGTGTCACCCTTGGCGATGCGCCGCTCGATCATCGAGGCGCGCAGGGCCGCGGCGGCGTCCGCATCGAGCGCGACGAACAGCGGCGCCTCCATCAGGACGTCGTCCATGACCACTCCTTCACCTCGTCATCGGTCCACCCGCGTCGGACCGTCATCATGATCGGTCCACCCGACCTGACCATCTTCGCGTCGATCAGTTTCCCGCACGCCCGGTGGTCGCGCCCCCGCGGGGTCGTGCCGCCTCCCGCGCCCGGCCGTACCCTGACCCATGCCCTCGTCCCGCCCGTTCGTCGCCCTCGTGCGTCGGGCCCGCCGAGCGGACGCGGCCCTCGCCGAGGCCTATCCCGATGCGCACTGCGAACTCGACTTCACCACACCGCTGGAACTCCTCATCTCGACCGTCCTGTCCGCCCAGTGCACGGATGCCCGGGTCAATCTCGTGACCCCGGCCCTCTTCGCGGCCTACCCCACGGCGGCCGACTATGCAGCCGCCGATCGTGCTGATCTGGAGCGGATCATCACCCCCACCGGGTTCTTCCGCGCGAAGGCCGCGAGCATCCAGGGACTGGCCACCGCCCTGTGCTCCCGCTTCGGGGGACAGGTCCCGGCTCGGCTCGAGGACCTCGTGACCCTGCCGGGGGTGGGGCGCAAGACCGCCAACGTCGTCCTCGGTGAGGCGTTCGGCATCCCGGGGATCACCGTCGACACCCATGTCGGCCGGGTCTCCCGCCGCCTCGGTCTCACCGAGCGCGAGGATCCGATCCGGGTCGAGCAGGACCTCATGGCGCTCTTCCCGCGTGCCACGTGGACGCAGGTCTCGCAGCGCCTGATCTGGCACGGTCGGCAGTGCTGCCTGGCGCGTCGGCCGCGGTGTGGGGCCTGCCCCGTCGCGCGCCTGTGTCCGGCGTACGACGGTGCCGGGGCGGCACGAGCGCGGGGCAGCCGATCGACCGCGGCGGTGACGTCGTGAACGCGGTGACGTCGTGAACGCGGTGACGTCGTGAACGCGGGGGAGCTGCCCGACTGGCTGCGGCCGCTGGCCGATGCTTGCCGCTCGGTGACGGCGGCCGACCTCACCCGCTTCGTTCCCCCGGAGGAGGGCGGGCGCGCATCCGCGGTCCTCGTGCTCTTCGGCGAGGATGACCTCGGTCCGGATGTCCTGCTCATCCAGCGGGCCGCGGCGATGCGCACCCACGCCGGTCAACCGGGATTCCCGGGCGGTGCCCTCGATCCGGAGGATGCCGGCCCGGTGGCCGCCGCACTGCGTGAGGCGCAGGAGGAGACCGGGCTCGATCCGCGCGGGGTCGAGGTGTTCGCGGTGCTGCCCGATCTGTGGATCCCGGTCTCGAACTTCGTCGTCACCCCGGTGCTCGGCTGGTGGCGTGAGCCCACCCCGGTCTCGCCGCGCGATGCGGCGGAGGTCTCCGGGGTCCACCGGGTGACCTTGGCGGAGCTCATCGACCCGGCCCATCGGGTCCGGGTGCAGCACCCCTCGGGATGGATCGGGCCGGGCTTCGAGGTCCGAGGGATGCTCATCTGGGGCTTCACCGGCGGACTGCTGTCCCGGATGCTCGATCTGGCCGGCTGGTCGGTGCCGTGGTCACCGGATCGCGTCGTGCCGGTGGAGTGAGGGACACCTACACTCACCGGGTGTACGACATCGCCCTCGCCGTGAGCGCGTGCCAGCGCTCGGGCACCCGCGCCGACGTCGCGTGGATGCTCTCACCGCAGGCCAGTGACGAAGCCCTGGCCTTCACCCCGGGTGGAGGGCGGCTGGGCAGCCTGTGCGGCGGCGCGTTCACCGGACTGCTCGCCGATGTCGCGGCGCGGCAGCTGCCTGCCGGTCGCCTCGTGCGTCACGTCGTGACCGAGCTCGAGAGCGGACTGTCCGGCCTGCCCGCCGGCAGTGCTGCGGAGTTCCTCGTCGTTCCCGCCGCCCAGCTCCCACCCGCCCTGTGGGGGCACCTGCTCGAGCGTGACCCGGTGGCCATCACCGTCGCCCTCGAGGGGGACGAGGTGATCGGGGTGGAACTGTCGCTCGCCGGTGCCGGGGAGGGATCGGCGGTGGAACTGCTGGCCGGGGGTCGCACGGCCAGCGCGGTCGTCGACTCCGGTCGGGTGTGGGCCCTCGTGCCGCTCACCCGGCTCGTGATCGCCGGTCAGGGTCCGATCGCCGAGGCACTTGCGGAGCAGGGACGCCTCCTCGGGTGGAAGGTCCTCATCGAGCCCCGCCCCGATGCCGTGGCGGGGCTGTCCGCGAGCCTGTCCCCCCTCGATGCGATCGTCGTCATGGGGCATGACGTCGAGTCGTCGAGCCGCAACCTCATGTCGGCCCTCGAGGGCGATGCGGGATACATCGGCGCCCTCGGATCCCGGGCTATGCAGCAGTCGCGGGCCGATTGGCTCGCGTATCGCGATGTCACTGATCTG
>CAZLHZ010000045.1:0-10526 GCA_964559285.1 uncultured Actinomycetes bacterium
AGTCCCTCGCTCATGGCAGAGCGAAGGCTCGCGACGCGTTGTCCCACAGTGCGCGAGACATCTCGATCTCATCAATCCCACGGACCTCCGCCATGAGGCGAGCGGTGATCGGGATGAGGTAGGACGCATTCACCTGGCCGCGATAGGGCACGGGAGTGAGATACGGGGCGTCAGTTTCGACGAGGACCTGCTCGAGCGGGGCAACCGTCAATGCCTCGCGAAGGGCCGTGGAGCTGGCAAAGGTGATGACGCCGGCGAAGGAGAGATACCACCCCTGCGCGGCGCAGAGCGCTGCCATCTCCGCATCCCCGGAGAAGCAGTGGAAGACCACCCGCTCCGGGGCTCCTTCGTCATTGAGGATCCGCAGCACGTCATCATGGGCATCACGATCATGAATGACGAGTGTCTTGCCGACATCCTTGGCGATCTGGATGTGTCGGCGGAAGGACTCCTCCTGGACCTCGCGACCGGCTGCTGGCGTGCGGAAGAAATCCATCCCGGTCTCACCCACGGCCTGGACCCGCGGGCGACGGGCAAGATCGGCGATCTCGTCCCACGCCTCCTCGAGGGCAGCGCGCCCGTGGCGCTGGAGAATCCGGGGGGCATCATTCGGGTGCAGGGCAACGGCCGCCCACACGTCGTCACGGGTCTGCACGAAGTCCACGGACCAGCGTGCACTGCGCAGATCGCATCCGATCTGCATCACTCGGGTGACACCTACGGCGGCGGCGGCCTCGAGCGCCTCCGCGACCGGGAGCGGATCACCCCGATCCGCCTGCGCTGCCGTGGTGTCCAGATGGCAGTGCGTGTCCACCACCGGATGGGGCAGCGGGGTGGGGGCTGTCGGACGGGTCACGCCGACAGGTTAGCGACTCACCGTGCGAGGTGCTCCACGCTCCATGAGGCTGCGCTCAAGTCCCCGACGATCCCTCAGATCGATCACACCCTCCGGTGGCTCTCCCTGAGTACGGCGACGATCAATCTCGGGCCAGACCGGAGCGGTCACACGTTCGATGCCCATGAACTCGTCGAAGACCGATACGTAGGTGCGTGCTTGGTCGGCCCAGTCGAGGTCACTCGCGATCCGACGCCGTGCTTCGACCCCCAACCGCACCCTCAGGTCCACATTGTCGAGGAGGTGGAGAATCTGGTTGGCCAGCCCCTCCACATCTCCCGCCTCCACAAGCACTCCGGTGTGGCCGATCGTTCGTCGTGTCTCCGTGAGGTCGAATCCCACAACCGGCACGGCGTAGGCCATGTACTCCATCGCCTTGTTCATGGTCGAACGATCGGTGAAGGTCGTGAGTCGATCCGGCACGATGCCAATCTCGGCCCGAGACAACACCTCCGTGATCAGGCCAGCATCTGCCGCACCGGTGAAGGTGATGTGATCCGACAGGCCGAGCCGTGCGGTTTGCTCACGCAGATCCTCCAGACAATCGCCGAAACCCATGAGGACGGCATGGACGTCGTCCCGACCCTCGCCATGGACGATGAGGTCCATGCAGTCGATGAGCTGGTCAACCCCATCCTGAGGGCCCATGACACCGAGGTACGCGATGAGGTGGCGGCCCGCAGGGATACCCGTGACGGTGGGAGATGTGGCGCCTTCGGACCAGCGCACGGGGCGCATCATGGTGGTGTCGGGGGCGGACCGCACGATGGTCACCCGTTCACGCGGGACACGTCCCCGGCGTCGTGCCACTTCACGATAGGACTCATTGGGCACCAGCACACGGTCGGCGGTGCGATAGGACCGCTGCTCAAGCATCATGAGGGTGCTCACCTGCTGTCGCGCCCACCGTGATGCCAGCTCGCCAAATCTCGATCTGAAGAGCTCTGGGTTGAGGTCATGCTGGTCGTAGACGAACTTCACTCCCGGCAGGAATCGGGTCATCGCCCAGATCGTGTCAGGCGGGTTGCACCCCTGAAGGACGTCGATGGGATGTTGCCGATGGACCCTGCGGAGGATGCGGAGAGATCGTGCCCACGACTGCGTGAACTCGCGGGTGAACGACAGGAAGCCGTGCGACGGTTTGGATGCCTGGAATCGAAAGATCCGAATCCGGCCGCTGCGCTCGAACAATCGCTGTCCATGAGATCTCGGTGCCACGAGCGTGACGTCATAGCCACTGTCTGCAAGGGCACGTGCCTGCATCCAGACGCGACGATCCAGCGGCACCGGGAGGTTGAGGACGACGAGGGCGACATGGGGGTCCGGCACGGGCTTCTTCTCCCCGATGAGTCTCACCGCCAAACGTCCAACGGCGCGCTCCGCATGATGTGCCAGGTTGCTCCTGAAAGTCCGAGCAGGATCCACAGCAGTCCGGTGACCATCCCGAAACTCAAGGCATCGAAGAAGCCCAGGGAGACGATGATGGCAGCCAGACTTGCAGCCACGGCAATCGCCATTCGACTGAGTGCTCCTGACCGGGAGCGGATCGACACCGAGGCACAGGTCATCACAGCGGTCCCGAGCAGCACCACAAGAGTGATGAGGCCGATGGCACCCATGTCGATGAGGGTGAGGAGGAATTGATTGTCCAAGATGATGAATCGCTCTGGCAGGAAGGTGCCCAGTCCAGTGCCGAAGAGCGGCGATGTCTGGAGATAGCCTCCAATCACGTCGTAGTCGCTCGTTCGTCCGAGAATGCTGTCGTCCGAGCCGGCCAGAGTGAACAGGTCGACCACCCCCTCTCCCAGGCCTGGGCGAACCACCACGGCCAGAAGCCCCAGCACACCCATCACCGACAGGACCACGAGACGGTCGAGCCAGCTCCACGACAGCATGACAACGACTATTCCTACGGTGAGGGCGATGAATCCGGAGCGTGACAGCGTCGTGGGAATGGCCAGAAGCATGAGCGATGTCGGTACTGCGATCCACAGCCTCCTCGCCTGAACGATGAGGTGCAGGCCCAGCGGTGAGAGGGCAGCCATCACCACCCCCAGTTCGATCGGATGGGCGGCGGTGGCGTTGGTCCGAACAAATCCGAAGCGCACATCAGCCATTCCGGCGTTGGTCACCATCTGGTTGAGCAGCGGAACCTTGATGATGGATCCGATATCAAGGCCGGTGGCGAACTGCACCAGGGCGATCGCACCAACTACTCCCCCCAGACAGACCAGCGCGAGAATCACGGCATTCAGCTGTCGAAGCGTCTGGATGCCCTGCGCGGCCACCAGCACGACCCCGATTCCAGTGAGAACCACCACGAGACCTCGATCGGCCGCACGGATCTGATCCTCATGAAGTGGAAGAGTCATCCCGACCGCATAGCTGGCCAGCGCGACGAGCACCATGGCTCCCATCGCCTTGGATACCGGATCCAGAGCCCTGTGTCGGTAAGCCAGCCATTCGGCGATCCACCACAGCAGGAGACCCCAGGCCATCACGTGGGCGAGGCTGCCGATTGCCCGGAGTCCTGGGAGGACCTGCGTTGACGGAATCAGCAGCAAGAGTGCCGCGAAGATACCGATGGCCACTGCCCCATCGGGTGTCCGGCTCCATGACGGATGTGAACCGACATGCACTGCGTTCACTCAGTAGCCGTTCAGGGACAGGTCCACGTCCTGACGGCGGCCCACGGCGAAGGCGAGCAGGAGCGAGGTCGCGGAGCCGACGATTCCGATGGCGACCAGCGCCCTGATCCTGCTCCCGTCAACCGCCACCGCCGCTGTAGGAGGCTCAATGATGTCGGCCGTGATGACGAGGGCCGTTGATGCACCCGTCTGTGTCTGCATCTGCTCAAGAGTCGCAAGGAGGTCGTTGACACCACAGGTGGCCGTGGCCTGAGCCGTGGCCGGAACAGGATCTGTCGCCGTGATGATCGCCACCGGCGGTATCGCGCCGCCCACCATCGGCGGCGCACGTTCGACTGTGACGCTCTGGCCTCCACCGCACTGGAGGATGCGAACTTTGGCGGGATCGGTGGTGAGGATTCGCACAAGGACATCACTGGCGACCGACAGGGAGTAGTCCAATTGAAGATAGGGATTGGACGCCTGCAGCGGACCACCCGGCGTCTGCACCTGAACACTCGGTGGGAGCAGGAGGACCTGCGCACGTGACTCGTAGAGACGAGTCGTGTTGTTCCATGTCCACGCCATGACACAGCCTGTGATCACCAGTCCCACAATGACGATGAACCATCGTCGCGCCAGCACTCGTCCCGACCGCGACGCATCCATACCGTATCTTGACCCGGATCCTCGCAGCGTCACCACGCAGAAACCGATGAAGTGGCAGCCTCACACCCGTTGACGTGCGAGGGGCGAGCAGTGATGGTCAAGAGATGAGTGGTGTGCGCGTCGTGGTCGTGGCATGGAACAGTGCCAAGACTCTCGGTGGGATGCTCGAGACACTCGCTGATGGCCTGCAGGGCATCGACAATGCCGAGATCGTGATTGTCGACAACGGCTCGAGCGACAACACCTCCCACGTGGCAGCGGAGACGACTCCTCAGGCTCGCATTCTTCGAAGCGAGATCAACCGCGGGTACGCCGGAGGCATCAACCTCGGGTCCAGCGACATGCCACGCGACCAGCAGCTGCTCATCCTCAACGACGACGTGAGCCTTTCCACAGGCTCCGTGCGTCACCTGCTGAACGCCATCGTTCCAGGAGTCGGGATCGTCGTCCCTCGCCTGCTCACACCCGACGGCCACACCCAGCACACACTTCGTCGGGAACCATCCGTCGTGTCGGCGTGGGCAGAGGCACTCCTCGGTGGCAGGCGGGCAGCTGTGCTGGGGATGGGAGAAACACTTCGACGTGGGTACGGGCGAACGCGAGATGTGGCCTGGGCGACGGGTGCAGCACTGCTCGTGACCGCTGAATGCCGCCATGCGGTTGGGGCCTGGGATGAGTCCTTCTTCCTCTACTCCGAGGAGACCGACTACATGCTGCGGGCACGTGATCGTGGATTCACCACCCGCTACTGCCCAGATGCGGTCATGACCCACATCGGTGGCTCACTTCAGACTGACCCGAAGCTCTGGGCCTTGCAGGTGCGCAACCGCATCACCCTGCACAACCGGCGGCATCCTCAGACGGCCGGCCTCTTTCGCACCGGAGTTCGGGTGAACGAGTTCCTCCGCGCCGCCGCGGGTCGATCCGTCCATGGTCTCGCACAAGGTGAGACCACCTCAGCGCCACACGGCCTTGTCTGGTTCGGGGCCGTCGACTGGTGGTATCACAATCAGGCTCACAGCGAACTTCAACTGGCACGACATCTGGCCAGGACTCGCCCGGTGCTGTTCATCAACAGCCTCGGCCTGCGAGTACCGCGCCGCGGCCGCACGACGGGGGCTGGCCGACGGTGGCGACGCAAACTGGGCAGCATCACTCGCGGACTGCGCGCACCACTTCCGCAGGAGCCGAACTTCCACGTCTTCACACCGTTCAACATCCCAGGACTCCACTCAGGCCCGTCACGCTCGGTCATGGCAGCTATCGTTCAGGCGCAGGTGCGCTTCACCATGCTGAGATTGCGCATCACTGAGCCTGATGTCATTGCCACCATCCCCACTGCCGTGGATGTGATCCGGCGCATGCCGCACCGCTCCCTCACCTACAACCGCAGTGATCTGCATTCGGCCTTCCCCGAGGCTGATCAAGCCCTCATCGAGCAATTCGAAAGTGAACTCCTGACCGAGTCGGATCATGTCCTCTACGCCAGTCGAGAACTTCTCACGACGGAGCGCGCTCAGCTTGCCGGTCGTGCCCACTTCCTCGATCACGGCGTTGACCTTGATCTGTTCACCTTGGATGGACCGGATCCACCAGAGGACATGGCTCGAATTCCCGGACCACGGGTCGGCTTCATCGGGGGAATTGATGACTATGTCGTGGATCTGGACCTACTGGACATCCTTGCCCTTCACCTGCCTGAGGCATCCTTGGTGCTCATTGGCGATGCCACGTGCTCCCTCGATCGCTTTCGTTCCCTTCCGAATGTGCACGTTCTAGGACAACGCCCTCATGAGCAGATTCCCGCCTACGGGCGAGCTCTCGATGTCGCACTCATGCCGTGGCTGGACAACGCGTGGATCCGGTTCTGCAATCCGATCAAGATGAAGGAGTACCTCGCTCTCGGACTCCCGATCGTCACCACGGCCTTCCCTGAGGCAGGCGGCTACCGCGACGTGCTGCACATCGCCCACGATCGTGAGGAATTCGTCGCCCTGACTCGACACGCGCTCGCTCAGCCCTCCAGTGAGCAGGAACGCCGACTGCGTCGGCAGCGTGTCACCGGCGAGGCCTGGGTGGACAAGGGCGTTCAGCTGGCGGCGATCATCGACTCGCACCCGCTCCCTTCGCCCGCACTGTACGTCTGACCAGTGTGCGGCTTCGTCGCCGTGCGAGACACACGCGCACGGGAATGTGACGTTCCCCTGCTGGCGCACATGGCGGGGACCATTGCGCATCGGGGGCCCGACGGCCACGGCCTCTGGCATGCGGCGGTGCCGGGAGCACATATTGGACTCGCCCACCACCGACTCTCCATCATTCATCACAGCGGCTCCCATCAGCCGATATCAACAGCGGACGGCCGGTGGGTTCTCGTGTTCAACGGTGAGGTTCTCAATTATCGCGAGTTGCGACAGAGCCTGATCTGTCGGCCTGTCGACGATGGTGATGCGGCAGTCCTTCTCCAGGGTCTCGCCGAACGTGGACATGACTTCCTGCTGCGTGTTCGCGGCCAGTTCGCGTTCGTCCTCGTGGACACGAGGTCCGGGACCATCACGGCCGCACGTGACCCCGTGGGCATCCTGCCGCTGTTCTACGCCGAATTGAAGACAGGTGCACAGCACCGGATCGTCATGGCATCGGAGGTCCGCGCCATCCTTGCCGATCCTGACTTTGCACCTGTGGTGGCGAACCAGCACCTGGCCGACTACCTGCTCCGGCGCTCCGTGCCCGCTCCGCACACCCTCCTGGACGGCATTCACAAGATCAGACCTGGGCACGTGATGACGATTGACGCTGCCGGCCGCATGCGTGAGACCTGCTACTGGAGTCCGCTCGGGCGCGATAGTGAACAGGTGACGTTCCCAGAACGCAGTGACTCCACCCCGCCGCCCGACATCGACCAACTTCTGCGTCAGGCTGTCGATCGCGCGCTCGTGGCTGACACACCGGTGGGGGTGTTTCTCAGCGGAGGTGTGGACAGCACGCTGCTCACCGCGCTGGTGCGGGAGCGTGCGGAGACGACCCTGACCTACTCAGCCGGATTCCACAGCACGCTTGGCGACGAGTCCGCTCTGGCAGCTGCTACCGCACAGGCACTGGGAACAACACATCACGAGGTCCTCATCTCCCCCATGATGTACGCCGATGCCCTCAGCCCTCTCTCGCTGGCTCGTGATTCCCCGCTCAGTGAACCGGCTGATATTGCCCTTCACTATCTGGCACGGCGAGCCACTCACGATGTTGGAGTCGTCCTGTCCGGTGAAGGTGCCGACGAACTCTTCGCGGGATACCCGAAGTACCTCGTGGCCGGGCCGGTGGCCTCTGCAGCCGGTGTACCCGGACTCTCAACGGCTGCACGACTGTTGCGAACGCAGCGGTTGCCGCTGTCACGTGGGGTGCGCTCCACCCTGCGTGCGCTGGAGGAGCAGGAGTCGGCTGCTCGGCGTCGGGCTTGGTTTGCGGCATTCACCTCACGCGAGGTTCGGTCGCTCATGAGCCTGAGTCATGTGGACATCGACCACCGGGTGGATCCTTCCCAGCAGCAGCCGCCTGTCACTCTGGAGAGACAGGCGATGCGTGAGGAGGACCTCACCGGTTGGCTTCCGGAGAATCTGCTGTCGCGAGCCGATCGCATGTGTATGGCCGCCGCCTTGGAGGTCCGTCCTCCCTTCCTCGACCTTGACCTCGTTGAGGCGGCACTCGCTCTTCCCATCGACGCCACGGTGCACAGACGCCAGACGAAGTGGCCGCTGCGGGAGATGGCGCGGCGGGTCCTGCCTATGGAGGTCGCCCGGCAGATCCTCGGCAGGCCGAAGGCAGGATTCCCAGTACCCCTGGATGCGTGGTTCGCAGGAGAGCTCAGGGACCTTCTCCACGACAGTCTGCTGCCGACATCCGCACTCCTGACGCACTACCTCGACCGATCCGTCATTCGACAACTCGTGCTCGATCATGATCGTGGGCGTGGTCGACATGGCCTGCAGCTGTGGACCCTGCTGAGTCTTGAGGTGTGGCTCAGGGGACTGGGCCAACTCCCCTATCGCCCGTCCTGAGCCGTGGCGGTTGTCGCCGGAGTCGGCAGATGCTGGCTGATGATAGCCACCGCCTGATCCATGGCGCTCTCCCACGATTGGACGCACATGCTCGACCGCGCCAGCGGGCGGCGCTCTGCATGCGGGCCATCGATCTCCTCACAGAGCGCTGCCGCCAAGGCCTGCGGATCTGGGCTGACATGGGCAACGCAGGGTGATGACAGCTCTCCACGGGAGAAGGGGTTCTCATTGACGACAACCGGGCAGCCTGCCGCCAGCATCTCGAAGGGAACGAGCGAGACATTGGTGAACGAGAGGCACAGGCCGACCGTGGATCGTTGATAGAGCTGGGACATCTGATCCGGGTGCACTGTCCCATGCCACACCGCCTCGATACCGGGCCAGGCGCCGGAACCCCCGACGATGTCGATGCGCACATCAGGGCGCCGCGATTGGAGCTCCTCGAGTGCACACATGCCGAGCACAAAACCGCGTCGCGGGGTGCTGGGGCGTGCATAGAACGTGACGCGCCGGTCAGGGGCAGCATTGACGACTCGATCGGCCGTGGACACCTCACAGCCGAATGGAAAGGATTCGCACACCATTGACGTCTGCTGCTCGATCTCCCGTGCCAGAGTGCGTCCGATCGCCAGTCCGTGGAATCCCAGTTCGTAGGAGGAGCGGGCGAAACTGTTGGCATCGCCCCGGGGATAGAACCACGGCTCGAAGTCCTGGATGAGGTAGAACCGTCGACCGGCTGCTCGGCAGCGGGCGAGCATGTGGGCGGTCTGCCACGACGTTGCCATCAGCACGTCCGAATCGGGCAGTCCTGAGACGGCGTCCGTGATCGTCACGCCACCGGGCGGTGCAGCAGTCGTTGATACAGAGACCCGTGCTGGATCAGCGGACGCCATGACCACATCTGGGAAGAGACCGCTGATGCTCATGAGGTGACGGGAAAGACGTCCGCCATGGATGTCGTAGATGGCCAGATTGACATGCATGCCTGCGTGCGTGAGCCGCTTCACCAGTCGCATGATCGTCAGATGTCCGCCGGAATCACGCCCCGGCGGGGTCATGATGATCGTCACCACCGGACGCGCTCCCATGCCTCGAATCTCAGCCCTCACCAGGGTGTCCCTGATGTCCGCACGGCGAAGACCCATGTCCTTGATGGGATCACCGACCCGTCGCAGTGCGGCCCGAGCTCCCCGCTCCACAAGCACACCGACTCCATCCCGGCGAACCAGCCTCAGCGCATGACCTACATCGCTCAGCACCTTCACGTGAGGCATTCCCGAAGCATGGTTGCGGTGTGACGCTGCTGCTCAGCGGTGATCTGGGGAAACATTGGCAGGCTCACACAGGTGCGAGCGACCTGCTCTGCAGTCGAGACCTCACCTCGCCGCATCAGCGAGAACGCCGGCTGCTGATGCAGCGGAACGGGGTAGTGCACACCAGTGCTGACACCCCGAGTGGCCAATCGCTCACGAACACCATCGCGATCGTCGACGGCCACAACAAATTGGTGCCAGGAATGGCGGTTGCCGGGCACGCATGTTGGAAGTCCGATTCCAGTCGCTCCCGTGAGCAGCGTCGTGTAGCGTTCCGCCGCCACTCGACGGCGCGCATTGTCACGCTCCAGTTGCGGCAGACGGGCCAGTAGAACCGCCGCTTGAAGTGAGTCGAGCCGCGAGTTGAATCCGATCTCGTCGTGGACATTCCGTGTCGCGCCCCCATGATTGGCGATCCGCCGGCAACGCTCGGCGAAGACACGATCACTAGTGAGGATGGCACCGGCATCGCCGTACGCCCCCAGGTTCTTGCCGGGATAGAAGCTGGTGGCTGCCGGATGCCGCATTCCCGGGCCTGTGGCTCCCTGCAGCGCGCCATGCGCCTGTGCGGCATCCTCCACCAACAGCAGCCCATGAGCATCAGCGATCTCCGACAGCCTGGTGAGGTCTGCCATCTGACCATAGAGATGGACGGGGATGATCGCCGCGGTCTGCGGGCCGATCAGAGACACCACGGATTCAGGATCCAGCAAACCGTCGAGGGTGACATCGGCAAAGGACACCGAGGCCCCTGTTCGGAGAACTGCCTCCGCCGTCGCCGCGAAGGTCATGGCGGGGATGATGACGTCATCACCCATTCCCACTCCGGAAGCTCTCAGGATGACTTCCAATGCATCAGTGCCATTGGCCACGCCGATGCAGTCTGATACACCGGAGAAGGCTGCATACGCTACTTCGAAGTCACGCACCTCCGGCCCTCCGACGAACACTCCGTGCTCAATGACCT
>CAZLHZ010000046.1:0-10023 GCA_964559285.1 uncultured Actinomycetes bacterium
GGGCAAGCCCGGCGGACCCGTGGACATCCAGGGTGATCAGGTCGTCCTCAACACGAGTGCGCTCATCGATCAGGTGAAGCAGAGCCTCGTCGACAGTGGCCTCGGGTTCATGAAGTACGTCCAGATCACGCCGGCCCGGTCGCAGATCGTGCTGCTCGATGCACCTCAGATCGCCCAGTTGCGCACGATCTACTCCTTCAGCGCACCCATCATGGCCTGGGCGATCGTCGCCGTCGCGATCCTCTTCGCCCTCGCCGTCGGCCTCGCCCGTCGTCGGGCACGCATGGTCGTGACGATCGGCATCGTTGTCTGCGCCGTCATGGGCGTCCTCGCGATTGCCGTGGGCATCGGTCAACGCGCATTCGTCAACGCCTTCGCCGGGACCGCATTCGACGGTGCATCCACCGTCTTCTGGACGCAACTGCTCACCTACCTGCAGGACTCCATGGCTGCCCTGGCCGTGGTCGGCGCCCTCCTCATCCTCAGCGGGTGGTACGCCGGTGCCACGCGCTCTGCACACAGGACACGCGCCCGCCTCACCACCTGGCGTGATGCGCTCGCGGAGCACGTCCCCGCCGGTCCGCTCACCGATCTGGGTGGCCTCATCGCCCAGCGTCCACGGATCTGGCGATCGATGGGCATCCTGCTGCCCGCCGCCGTTCTCGTGATCTTCGGATCGGCTCAGGTCGCCTCGGTGCTCGCGACCTTCGCGATCATCCTCGTCATCCTGGCCGCGCTCGAGGTCTGTGCCGCGAGCAGCACCCGACCGGGTGGAGAACTCAGCGCGCCCAGCGCGGTCTGATCCTCAACTGGTGCGCTCAGCCCACCACGCGCGCAGTTGCTGCTCTGCTTCGGCTGCGCTCATCGGTCCGCTGTCGAGTCGCAGGTCCAGCAGGTAGCGATAGGCCTCGCCCACGACCGGACCGGGCGGGACCCCGAGGATCGCCATGATCGCCGTGCCATCAAGATCCGGCCGGATCGCCTGGATCTCCTCCTGCTCGGCGAGTTCGGCGATCCGTGCCTCAAGCGAGTCATATGAGCGCCGCAGTCCGTCTGCGCGACGACGGTTGCGCGTCGTGCAATCGGCCCGGGTGAGCTTGTGCAGGCGCACGAGTTGATCCCCAGCATCGCGGACGTAGCGACGGACAGCCGAATCCGTCCACTCACCGTCGCCATAACCGTGGAAGCGCAGGTGCAGGTCAACCAGACTGCTCACGCTGTCGATGATGTCCGTCGAATAGCGCAGCGCCTCAAGACGCTTGCGGCACATCCGAGCCCCGACGACATCGTGATGGTGGAATGACACCCGCCCATCGCCCTCGAATCGACGGGTCTTGGGCTTGCCGATGTCATGCAGGAGGGCCGCCAGTCTCAGCACGAGATCCGGCTCGCTCGCGGGCTCGTGCGACCGCTCCAGATCAATGGCCTGCTCAAGCACCGTGAGCGAGTGCTCATACACATCCTTGTGCCGGTGGTGCTCATCGATCTCCAGCTTGAGCAGCGGCAGTTCCGGCAGGATCCATGCCGCCAATCCCGTGTCGACAAGGATCGTCAGCCCGGTCCTCGGATCATCCGCGAGCAGCAGCTTGGTCAATTCATCCTGCACGCGCTCCGCAGACACGATCTGCAGCCGCTCAGCCATCGCTGACATCGCCGCGAGCGCCTCCGGATCGACCGCGAACCTCAGTTGAGCCGCGAATCGCGCCGCACGCATCATCCGCAGCGGATCGTCATCAAACGACGACTCCGGCGAGCCGGGCGTGCGCAGGACCGCGCGCTCGAGGTCCACCAGACCGCCGAACGGATCAACGAACTCCAGGCTGGGCAGGCGGATCGCCATCGCGTTGACCGTGAAGTCACGTCGGGAGAGGTCACCCACGAGGTCGGTCCCGTAGACCACGTCGGGATGCCGATTCGACGGGTCGTAGGTCTCGGTGCGGTAGGTCGTGATCTCCACCCGCTGCCCGGCCACGCGGGCGCCGACGGTGCCGAAGCGGACGCCCACGTCCCACAGCGCCTCAGCCCACCCGCTGAGCAGCGCAAGCACCTCCTCCGGACGGGCCGAGGTCGCCAGATCCAGGTCGGCGGCACCCGTCGTACGCCCCAGCAGGGCATCGCGCACCCAGCCACCGACAATCGCCACCTCGTGACCCGCCGTGGCAAAGCGCTCACCGAGCGGGCGCAGCACCTCCTGCTCGCGGGCCAGCCGTGCGGCGAGGGAGGCGTGGGCGAGGGCATCGTCGGACATGCGCCACCACCTCCCTGCATGGACGACCCGGACCGGACACTCACCTGCGCGACCCGCCCGAGCCGCGGTCTCACGGACCCGGCACCGGCGGGGCGGACGGTTATCCTCGCATCATGACCGGACGACCCGTGGGCCCGCAGCCGGGCAAGCCACGGCCCGCTCCGGAACCCCGGCGATCGACCCTCCCCAAGGTCGAGGAGACCTCCGCGGGCGGGCTCGTCCTCGACCTCAGTCGTCCCGTCCCGACGGCTGCCCTCATCGCCCGCCACGACCGGCGGGGTCGACTCGTGTGGTCACTGCCGAAGGGCCACCTCGAGGCCGGGGAATCGGCCGAGGACGCGGCCGTGCGCGAGGTGCAGGAGGAGACCGGAATCCGCGGCCGGGTGCTCGCCCCTCTCGGCACCATCGACTTCTGGTTCGTCGTGGAGGACAAGCGCATCCACAAGACCGTCCACCACTTCCTCATGGAGGCCTCCGGCGGCGAGTTGTCCGATGCGGATGTCGAGGTCGTCGAGGTCGCGTGGGTACCCCTCGATGAGCTGCCGCACCGTTTGGCCTACGCCGATGAGCGTCGTCTGGTACGCCGTGTTCCAGGGCTCCTCGCGGACGCCGGATGAGGCCGGTCGCTCTCGCGACCTCACTCGCCGCGGGGCTCGTGCTGGCGCTGTCGACCCTGGTCGGCACCCCCGCGGCGAAGGCCGATGCCGAGCCCAGTCCGCTCCAGGTCTCCATCGACACGGTGGCCCCCGGTTACGTCCCCGCGACCGGCAACCTCGTGCTGTCCGGCCGCGTCGGCAATCGTTCCAGCACGGCACTCGTCGGGATCGCCGTACGCCTGCGCATCGGGACGTGGACCCTCACGAGCCGCGAGCAGATCGCGCAGGTCGACTCGGTCGCCGACGAGCTCACCCCCGATCTGGCATCGCTCACGGTCAGCGAGGGGCAGGTGATCGGCGTCCCCATCGCCGTCGAGCCGACCCTCGTCGCGCAGGTCCTCATGCCGGGGGCGCAGGCGAGTTTTCGCATCGCGATTCCCGCCGACGTCCTGCCCCTGCCGGCGAACGGGGTCTACACCGTGGGAGTCGAGGCGCTGAGCGGGTACTCCGGGGATGCCGCCGCAGCGGAGTCGGCGGGCGTCGACCGGGTGCTGGTGCCGTGGATCGATCCGACCTCGGGCGTCCAGCCCACGACGCTCGTGTGGCTGTGGCCGGTCGCGGCCTGGCCCGCACAGGACTCGAACGGCGTTCTGCTCGATACGACCACGCCGCAGGAGTTCGCCACGGGAGGGCGCCTGCGCCGGATCGTCGACCTCGGCGGCGACTCACCGGTGCCGGTGACCTGGATCGTCGATCCGCAGTCGCTGCAGATCGCCCAGGAGATGACGACGGGTTATCGCGTCCTCGTGGACGGCGCCATCGTGCCGGGGGATGACCCCGGGGCCGCGGCCGCCTGGCTGTCCTCACTCCAGCAAGCGCTGCGCGGGCGCGGGGCTGCCGCGAACGTCGATGTCCCGGTGCGCGTCCTGCCCTATGCCGATGTGGACATCGCGGCCCTCCAGCGTGCGGGCCTCGAACGGGACATCGTGCGCTCACTGGCCACCGCACCTGTACTGGCGCGCGGTCCCCTGGGCCGGCGCCCGACCGGCCTTGTCGTCATGGCACCCGGGGGAAACCTCGAACAGCCCTCCATCGACCTGCTCGCGACCTCGGGCGTCAATGCCCTGATCCTCTCCGCCGCCGCGATGCCCCCGAGCCCGCCCGTGCCGTTCACCCCGAGCGGGTCCGCCTCCATCCCCACCTCAACCGGCTCGATGCGTGTCGTGCTCACAGACCCCGCCCTGTCGCACATCGTCGATGCCACGCCCACCAGTGCCAGCCAGGTGACCCATCTTGAGCAGCGGTTCCTCAGCGAGACCGCGCTGGTGAGTCTCCAGCTGCCGGGATCGGCCCGCACGATCGTGGCTGCGCCGTCATCGGCTCGCTGGGATCCCACAGATGTCCTCATCACACGACTGCTTGATCGGAGCCGCCGCACCCCGTGGATCACGCCGGGCACCTTCAGTGACATCGTCGACAGCCTGCCCAGCTCGGTGCCGCGGCAGCATGCCGCCTTCTCGGAGCGGGAGCGCAGCGCGGAACTGGGTCGGCAGTACCTCGCCCGTGCGGCTGAGACGCAGGCACGGCTGGCGTCGCTCGCCGGAATCCTCGAGGACCCCGTCGATCTTGTGGAGTCGGTGTCGATGACCCTGCTGCGCACAGAGTCCAGTGCCTGGCGCGAGCAGCGCAATGTCGGCGAGCAGTTGATGCGCCGCACCTCCGGCCGGGTGACCGCGGACATCGATGCGGTGCGCATCCTGTCGCGCAACACCATCACGCTGTCAGGTGAGGCCGGTGACATTCCCATCACCATCGCCAATGACCTCGGGCAGCGGATCACGGTGCAGCTGGACGTCACCGCGTCCCCGGCCGCCCGTCTCAGTGTCGAGCCGATTCCCCCGGTCACGGTCGAGCCGGGTCGGAAGATGAGCATCGAGGTGCGGGCGAAGGTGATCGGAGGCGGACCCGTGCCGGTGACCCTGCAGCTGCGCACCACCGAGGGTGAGGCCTTCGGACAGGCCGTGTCCGTCGAACTGCGGTCGACGGCCTATGCCCGTGCCGCCACATGGGTCGTGGTGGCCGCCCTCGGGGTCATCGCTCTCTTCGTCGTCGTCGGCATCATCCGTCGCATTCGCCGAACTCCGCCGACGGGGACACCCTCGACGACGCCCGCGGCCCAGGGGGCGTCATGACCGGCGAACGTGACGACGAGATGCAACCGGTCCAGGCGGCCGGTGACGTCACCGCGCGAATCGCTGCTGAGGATGAGGCGATTCGTGAACTCCAGCCCGGAGATATGAGCGCTGCAGCACCGGCATCGGCGGGGCGGGGTCTGCTCGGGTCCAGTGCAGTCATGGCCGCCGGGACCGTCACCTCTCGACTGACCGGCGTGCTGCGCGATGTCGCCATGACGGCAGCGCTGGGGTTCTACCTCGTCTCTGACGCCTACTCCCTCGGCAACACGCTGCCCAACATCGTCTACATCCTCATCGCCGGTGGCGCGCTCAATGCGGTCTTCATCCCGCAGCTCGTCCGACGCATGAAGGATGACGCCGATGGTGGGACGGCCTACCTGGACCGTCTCCTCACGCTCGTCATGACAGTGCTCGTCGCACTCACCGTCGCCGCGGTCATCCTCGCGCCGCTCATCGTCGATCTCTACGCCACCAGCGCCTACGGGCCGGGCCAGCGCGACCTTGCCGTCGCCTTCGCCCGCCTGTGTCTGCCGCAAATCCTGTTCTACGGGGCCTACGCGATGCTGTCGCAGGTGCTCAACTCGCGGGGACGCTTCGGTCCGCCGATGTTCGCCCCGATCGCCAACAACATCGTCGCGATCGCCACCTTCCTGCTCTTCCTCGCCATCGCCGGAACCTCGGCGGCGGCGGACGGCGTCCTCACACCGGATCAGATCGCCATCCTCGGCATCGGCACAACCCTCGGTGTCGTCGCCCAGTCCGCGATTCTCATCCCGGTGCTGTGGAAGGCGGGCTACATCTGGCGGCCGCGCTTCGACTGGCGCGGTGTGGGGCTTCGCAAGACCGGCACCCTGGCGCTGTGGACCATCGGCCTCGTGATGGTGAACCAGGCGGCGTACGTCATCATCACGCGACTGGCGACCTTGGCCAACGTCAACGCTGCCGCGGGAGACACGGTCGCAGCAGGGCTCACGACCTACCAGAAGGCCCACCTGGTCTTTATCCTGCCGCACAGCGTCATCACCGTGTCCGTCGTGACCGCGATGCTGCCGGCACTGAGCCGCCTCGCCCACAGCGGCCATCTGGTCGAGGTGGGTCAGGACATCGGTCGTGTGATGCGCAACGTCGCCGCCCTCATCATCCCGATTGGCACCGTGCTGCTGCTGGTCAGTCCCAGTCTGTCCATCCTGCTCTTCGGCTACGGAGCATCGACGGTCGCGCAGGCTGAACTCACCGGCATCGTCGTCGCCATGTTCACCGTGGGTCTGGTGCCGTTCACGCTCTTCTACGTCCTGCTGCGCGGCTTCTACGCGCTCGAGGACACGCGCACCCCCTTCTGGGTCTCCGCCCTCTTCAACGGGCTCATGCTCCTGTTCGCCGTGCCACTCTTCTATGCCGCATCACGCATCGTGGGGGGCGGTGGCCCGCAGGTCGCGGCCCTCGCGCTCGGCTACTCCCTGGCCTACTGGCTCGTCTTCGCCGTCACCTGGTGGCTGCTCGCCCGTCGACTCGGCACACTGGACAGTCGCCGCACACTCGGTGCACTGGCCCGCATGCTCGCTGCCGCGACTGTGGCCTTCGGCGTCATGTACGCCGCCCAGCGGGGGCTCGCGCTCATCCCACTCTCACTGGGCCCGTGGGGGTCAGCCCTCGTGCGCATCGTGATCCTCAGCGGTGTCGGCGCTGCGAGCTATGGTGCCTGCGCGGCACTGTTCAAGGTCACCGAGGTGTCCGATGCGATCACCATGCTGCGACGACGCCTGCGCCGATCGTGACGCTGCCGACAGTTCGGGGCACGCACGGATCGCGTGAAGAGTGGCCGTTCGGATGATCGCCCCCGCGTGACGGGGGAGGCCCTGCGCTCTAGGGTCAACCTGTGCCCGAGCAGGATCAGTTTCACGAGCGCCGCATTGAGCGCTACGTCCTGCACGACCTGATGTCGGAGGCAGGGTCGATCCGCCTCTGGCGTGCCATGGACGAGGTGCTGGAGCGTCCGGTGACGATCCGTCTCATCGATCGAGAGGACCCACGGGCGGAGTCGCTGTGCGACTCAGCGCGCCGCAGTGCCGGTGTCGATGATCGACGACTGGTGCGGGTGCTCGACGTCGTGGAGTTCGAGTCGGATGTCGGTGTCGTCACCGAATGGGTCTCCGGTCGCACGCTGAGCGACCTCCTTGACGAACGCTCCGGTGAACCCCTGGATGCAGGATCTGCTCTGGCCCTCGCCACCGAGGTTGGGCGCGGGGTGCTGGCGGGACATCATGCGGGGGTCGGCCACGGTCGGCTGCGTCCGTCGAGCATCCTCATCACCGACTCGGGCGAGGTCCGGGTGATCGGCCTCGGTGTCGACTCCGCCCTGTGGGGACCGTCGTTGCCAGCCCGTGTCGGAGTCGATCCGGATGTCCACGGCGTCGGTGCCCTGCTCTACGCCGCGGTCACCGGTCACTGGCCTGACGGACTGCTCGATGGACTGCCCGCTGCGCCCCGGGCCGGGCGACGCGTCCTGCCGCCGTCGTCAGTCGTCGCCGATGTCCCGCTCATCCTCGATGAGCTCGCCGCGCGGTCCATCGCCGGCATGACGCCACCGCGCGCGCGGCTTCCCTACGCGGATATGGACGACCTGGTCGCGGCCCTCGCGCAAGCGCCCAACCGTCTCGCCGCCACCACGCTCGCCACCTTCGCCCCGCGACCAATGCGGCCGAGATCTCGGACCGCGCTCGGTCTGGGGGCCGCTGTCGTCGCGGCTGGATGCGTCGGGGTCGGACTGCTCGGCTGGCGAATCATCCAGGGAGCGCCGAGTCCGTGGGCGGCACCGAGTTCGGCGGTGGCCAGCGACTTCCTCACGGCTCCGGTGGACCGAGCCGATGAGGCGGCCGCGGTCCCGACCGATGCGGCGTCCGCTCCGATCGTGATTGCCAAGGTCTTCGCCTTCGACCCCTTTGGTGTGACGACGCGTGATCCCGAGCAGAAGGGGGGGCGCGCCTTCGGTGCCGAGACTGTCCCCCGCATCGTCGATGGCGACTCCACCAGCGCCTGGCTCACACCTGTCTTCGACAGTCCCGACCTGGGCGGCAGCAGGGGCACCGGGGTCATCCTCGATCTCGGGGAATCGGTCCCGATCCGCTCCGTCGTGATCAACCTCATGGGCAACGGCACGGACCTGCAGGTCCATGTTGCCGACGAGCTGGGGGCGGACTACGACCTGTGGCCACTGCTGAACTCCGTCACCGGGGCCAGCACCCGTATTGATGTCCGCTCTCCGCGATCCCTCGAGGGCCGCTATGTCCTCATCTGGCTGACCCGGGTCCCCCCTTATGACACCGGCGGATACCTCGGCGGCATCCGCTCCGTGGAGGTGCGGTCCTAGCGGATGCCAGGCACCGGCATGTGCCCCGGACCGTAGGCTCGTGCCCCATGGAGGCCGATGCGCAGCGGGAGATGAGCGATACCGCTCTCCTGCAGGCGCACGTCGACGGGGACCGCGATGCCTTCACCCAGCTCGTCAGCCGGCACCGGGATCGGCTGTGGGCTGTGGCCGTGCGCACCACCGGGGATCCGGAGGAGGCAGCGGATGCGCTGCAGGACGCCCTGATCTCGGCGTACCGACGGGCCGACACCTTCCGCGGGGATGCCGCGGTCACCACCTGGCTGCACCGGATCGTCGTCAACGCGTGTCTGGATCGGCTGCGGCGACGGGCTGTTCGTCCATGGGTGCCACTGCCCGAGGACGAATCCGACCGCGGCGGCGTCGCAGACCCCACGGACGAGATCGATCGCCGCGAGACACGCCTCGAGGTGGAGCGGGCACTCGACGCCCTGCCCCCCGACCAGCGGGCCGCGGTGGTGCTTGTCGACATGGAGGGCTGGTCCGTCGAGGATGCCGCCGTCGTCCTCGAGTGCCCCGTGGGGACGGTCAAGAGCCGGTGCTTCCGCGCCCGAGCAAAACTCGCCCAGTCGCTGGCCCACCTGCGGAACCCGGACTCCGATCCCGGCGTCTCACCGGCACCCGGATCAGCCACCGACCGGATGTCCAGCCACGCCCGGGAGGTGAGTCATGACCGAGGACCTGCACGGAGTGACCTCATCCGGTGACGAGGATCCGATGTGGGTGGCCGGGCTGCTGGGTCACCTGGACCGGCCCGCGATGCCACCGGAGGTGTGGACCCGCCTCGAGAGCCGACTGACGGAGCAGAGCGATGCCCGCGCACTCATCCCCGGACGGCAGGCTCAGCCGATCTCGCGGGGCCGGCACCGCCGGCGCGTCGGCACCCTCCTCGGGGGGATCGCCGCCGCCTGCGCCGCGGTCCTCATCGGGGGACTCGCCGTGCAATCAGCGGTCACCTCCTCACCCGCTCCCCCCCTCGCCCCGCCCCCCGCGTCGTCGGCCCTCGCGTCGACATCCGCCCTCGCGGTCCTGCACAGCCGCACCGCCTACACCTCTGCTGCTCTCCCGGGGCAGGTGACGCAGGTCCTCGCCGACGCCGGCCTGTCCTCCTCCGATGACGTACGCCGTGCCCTGCGGCGCGCCGAGAGCGTGGGCATCCCGGCCTTGGGGCCCCCCGGATTCACCGCCGCCCATCCCGCCATAGCCGCGTGTGTGCGCGCTGTCGCCGATGCCCTGAGCCTGGCGACCCCGGCCCTGCTCATTGATCGCGGAACGCTCGACGGAGTCGAGGTGGGACTCATCGTGTTCGAGTCGGCCGCCGATCGCGAGCTCACCGTGGCGGTTGTGGAGCCGATGTGTGACCCGGCCAGTCCCGTGACCTCGACGGTGCGCGTCCTCCTGCCGTGACGGGTCGGGAATCCCCGCGCCCCTAGGATCGTTGGCAGCAGCGTCCCAGCGCCTCACCCCAGGGAGTCACCGTGTCCGACGCAGATACCGCCGACGTGGTGAGAGACGTCATCATCATCGGCTCCGGACCGGCCGGCTACACCGCGGGGATCTACACCTCCCGCGCACAACTTGCCCCGCTCCTCTTCGAAG
>CAZLHZ010000046.1:10033-10445 GCA_964559285.1 uncultured Actinomycetes bacterium
CATGAACACGACCGAAGTGGAGAACTTTCCCGGCTTCGCCGAGGGGATCATGGGGCCGGCGCTCATGGAGGCGATGCGCGCTCAGGCCGTCCGCTTCGGCACCGAGATCATCACTGATGACGTCGTCAGCGCGGACCTCGTCCCTGCGATCAAGACCGTGGTCGACGGATCGGGGCGCACCCATCGGGCACGCAGCGTCATCCTGGCCACCGGCTCGGGCTACCGAGAACTCGGCGTCCCCCACGAGAAGCGCCTGTCGGGGCACGGTGTGTCGTGGTGCGCCACCTGCGACGGGTTCTTCTTCAAGCAGAAGAAGGTGGCGGTCATCGGCGGCGGCGACTCCGCGCTCGAGGAGGCGACGTTCCTGACCCGGTTCGCCGACAAGGTGTACCTGGTGCACCGTCGCGACGCG
>CAZLHZ010000047.1:0-10434 GCA_964559285.1 uncultured Actinomycetes bacterium
GCTGCAGGGATCCTGATCACCATGCTTGTGCCCTTACCTACCCCTCCGCTTGATGCCGTGAGGTCACCCCCGTGTCCCCGCACGATGTCTCTGGCGATGGACAGGCCCAGTCCGCTTCCGCTGCCGTCGGTTGAGGTGCGTGAGGGGTCCAGTCTGGTGAAGCGCTCAAAGATCTCCTGCAGCCTGTCCTGAGGGATCCCGGCACCGCTGTCCTGCACCTCAATCAGGACCGTCGACCGCTCCCGGCGCGCCGAGAGGATGACGGAGCCTCCGGCTGGGGTATGGCGAAGACTGTTCTCCAGCAGATTGCCGAGGACCTGATGGATTCGGGTCTCATCACACAGGACTGCCAGCCGCTGCTCTGCCAGCAGGGTCTTCAGATTCACCCCCTTTGCCTCAAAGCGGGGAGCCGCGCTGGCAGCGGCGGCGAGCAGGATTCCACCCATGTCAGCAGATTCGAGGTGAAGCTCCATCGCGTGCTCGCCCGCGGCAGTGATCACATTGAGATCAGCGGTGAGTCGTCGCATGCGAGCCACCTGTCCGCGCATGGTCGCCAGGCTCTCAGGCGAGGGATCGACGACACCGTCGTCTATGCCATCGATATAGGCCTCAAGTGTCGCGAGGGGAGTGCGAAGCTCATGAGACAGATCCGTGAGAAGCCGAAGCCGGGAGGCCTCCGTCTGCTCAAGCCGCCGAGCCATCTCGTTGAAGGACGTGACGAGTTGAGCAACCTCATCCTGTCGCGTGCGGGCCTCAACGGCGGGTGGGAAGGCTCCCTGCTGGATGACATGGGCTGCACCGGCGAGCCGGTCGAGAGGGCGGGCAATCCGATAGACGAGGAACCAGGATGCAGCCGAGGCCGTAATGAGAGCGGCGGCGATAGCCACTGCGCCAGCCACACCGAGGGTGCCCGCCAGCGCTTGAAGAGCGTGATGCTGCACCAGGGGATCAGATTCTCCGGCGAGTTCGAGGTGGTGGGTGAACAGCGACGGGGTGATGATGGCGGCAACAAGGGTCAGGGTGATCGCTCCTGTGACGATGACGAGGACCTGAGTTGCCAGCAGGGTTCGAGCCAGTCCGCCTGAGCGCCTCATTCCCCCTCCACGAGTGCATAGCCGATTCCCCGAATTGTCCGGAGGTGACGAGGTGACGCCGCGCTGTCGCCCAGTTTGCGGCGGATGGCGGCGACATGCACATCGACGATCTTCTCGTCACCGAACCAGCCAGATCCCCACACCTCCTCGATGATGTGGGCACGAGACAGTGCCACCGTCGGGTTGGCCGCCAGTGCGCACAGGATGTCGAACTCGGTGCGCGTGAGATCAATGCTCTGCTCATTGAGGAGAACGATCCGGCGCTGCTGATCAATGACAAGCCCACCGATGGTGATCGGCTCCTGTCCGGCTCCGGTGCTTGGCCTGCGAGGTCGTCGAAGCATGGCTGAGGCGCGGGCCAGAAGCTCACGCGGGGAGCAGGGCTTCACGACGTAGTCATCGGCACCTGTGGACAGGGCACGAACCTTGTCGGCCTCGGCATCCCGCGCCGTCAGCATGAGGATGTAGCAGTCGCTGTGCTGTCGAACCCGTCGGCACACTTCCAGTCCGTTGATACCAGGCAGCATGACATCGAGGATGATGAGGTCTGGCTCGAATGTGAGTGCTGCCCTCACGGCCTCATCACCGCTGTGCGCCACGTGGGTGACGTATCCATCTCGGGTGAAGTACGACGCGATAACGCCGGCCAAGGCGACCTCATCGTCGATGATCAGCACTTTGATCCCCTCCACCGACCCACCTCCTGTAGGCAAGTGTGGTGCCTCACGTCCCAGTGCGCGTGCCGACGCTCCCAGTCGGGGCTGAGGGTTCGGATCCCCTAGATGAAGATTTGGTGAAGGGTTGCGTGGGCCGCGATCACTGCACTTGCGAGAGTGAAGATCGCCGTCGAGTGTGTCTACGTCGCTCAACAACGTCGCCCACAGGAGAGTCATGATGAAGCGCGCTGCCGCCATCGCCGCCACAGCCCTTGCCCTCGTGGCATCGTCCGCCGCACCAGCCATGGCTGATGCGGCAAAACCGGGAACGAGCATGACGCACATCAAGACGGCAGCCGGACTCTCCTCCGCACTCGAGGCCGAGGGCGTGGTGCTCTACTCCCAAGGCGGAGCAACGAGCGGACTCATCGGTGACTCACCGGCGGCAGCCAACGGGCAAATAGTCTTCCATGTGCCGGTGACGAGCACGGTTGAAGGCGTTCAGCATCTCGGAAGCATGCTGGTCTTCTTCAATACGAAGAAGGATCTCCGAGTGCAGTTGCAGAATCCAGTCATCGACATCAGCAAGGGCGTGGTCAAGGCGGCAGTTCCCCAGGCCGGAGCACAGGGCGCCATCAAGGTGTTGAAGATCGTCAAGGCAGGCTCTGTGAAGCCGACGATCACCACCGACCGGAAGGCTGGTCTTCGCACCACCGCCTACAAGGGTGTTCAGCTCAAGCTTGCCTCTGGAATCGCCGCGGTGTTGAACTCGCTGCTCGGCCTGCCCGAGGGTTCTATCGCTGATGGTGCTGCATTCGCCACGGCCGATGTCACGCTCTACACCGAGGTTGCACGCCGTTAGTCTGGCGCCTTACGGAGGAGGGGTCATGGAGGAATTGTCGCGACGCGCACTGCTTGTCGGAGCATGCTCCCTTCTGGCTCTAGGAGCCACCGCTCTCCCCGCTGCAGCAGAGTCCGCAATCCGTCGCCTGCCCGACGGACGTCTCGAGGTGCGCGTGAACGCGGTGGCGGGACTTGCCTCTGTCGGAGGCGCGGTGAGCATTGGCACGGTCCGCGGCATTCCTGTCGGAGTGGCCCGTACTGGCCCCTCTTCCTACCGCGCGTTCAGTCTGCGCTGCCCCCACCAGAAGGTGACGGTCGAGCGGGATCCACAGGGCTGGGTGTGCTCAGCTCACGGCTCGCAGTTCGAGCCGGATGGAGATCTAGTGCTCGGGCCCGCCACTCGAGCCCTGTCGCGTGTCCCGGCGACGCTGAGGCGCGGCCGCCTTGTCGTCGGGTGAGGCGGTCGGCTGAGTGCGTGACAGAGTGAGCACCGAGGCCACCTGATGAAGCGCCCATGTCCGTGCCCATTGCCCTCGTCAGCGCCTGGCGGTTCGTTCAGCGACGGTGCATAGCGTCATACGACCGCTGACGAGAGGTGATCTCACCGTGGTGGTCTAGGGCCCACTCGGCCAGTGCGGTCACGGGTCCCACGAGAGTCTCGCCCAGTGGGCTCAGGGCGTATTCAACTCGCGGGGGAACCTCGGCAAAGACGGTGCGTGAGACAAGACCGTCCCGCTCGAGTTTGCGCAGGGTGAGTGTCAGCATGCGCTGGGAGATTCCCTCGGCGCCGAATTTCAACGTGGTGAACCGCTGCGGCCCGTGGCTCAGGATGCTGATGATGAGGAGACTCCATTTGTCGCCGACGCGGTCGAATGTCTCACGAATGACCCGGCATCGATCGGAGTCGTGCGAGGCAGGCGCTTCAATAGCCACGGGCACCTCCATGTGTCTCAGGCACACCCGTGTGCCATTTGCAGGGAACATCATGGTGCGTCATAGTGCGGTAAGTTACAAGTCGTAACCATCGCCCTGTCCCGGAGGATCCCATGAGCATCGCCCTCATCGTCATCGCCACGCTCCTTGGTCTGGCCGCCACCATCTCTGCATTGGGCAAGGTGCGGCGCATGCCGCAGGTGGTCGAGTCCATGCACGCGGTGGGCGTCACGGATCGACAGATTCCGCTGCTCGCGGTGCTTGAGCTCCTCGGCGCCTTCGGCCTGCTGGTCGGCATCTGGGTCATCCCGATCGGGATCGCGGCTGCAATCGGGCTCATGGCTTACTTCCTCGGCGCGGTGGTCGCTCACCTGCGGAAGAAGGCGCCGCTCAAGGACGCGGCCCCAGCACTGTTCCTGTTCATCCTGGCTGTCATCACGGTCGCCCTCGAGGTCGTCCGCGGATAAGTGCCTTCACGGAGGCTGAGACTGACTACCTGCGTCGCCAGCCGCTCATGCGTCTTGCCACCGCATCGCTCAGTGGCAAGCCCGATGTGGCCCCGGTCGTGTTCGAGGTTGACGGTGATGACATCGTGACCTCTGGCTTCGATATCGCGAGCACGGTCCGCTATCGCAACGTCCAGTCCAACCCCCGGGCCACGGTCGTGATTGATGACCTGGCGTCGATGGATCCCTGGTCGCCCCGAGGGGTCAAGGTCATCGGCTCCTGCCGAGTGGAGACTCGAGGGGGCGGCGAGGCATTCCGGATCAGTCCCGAGGTGATCATCAGCTGGGGCATCAACGACACGACGCCGGGCATCCCGCACATGGAGCGTCGCGTCATCGGGGAGTGAAGAACTCCGATGCCACCTCCCAGGAGGAATGTTCCCGAATGGGAACGAATGGGCGTCGATGGTGCCTGTGCATGCGAGGATCGCCCGGTGGTCGGCCAGGGTCGCAGCATCCTCATCGTGGAGGATGACCGGCTGACGCTGGGACTCTTGGCCGAGACACTCGCGCAGGCGGCCTTCGTCGTGGGTGCTGCTGCCACGGTCAGCGATGCTCGCCGGCTGTGGACTCGGATGGAACCCGATGCCGTCGTTCTGGACGTGGATCTGGGCGGCGGGGTGAACGGCTTCGATCTGGCCGACTCCTTCCTCCTTCAGGACCCATCTCTGGCCATCCTCTTCCTGTCCAATCTCCCGGATGCCCGATTCGCGGGACGCAATCCAGCGTCGCTGCCCGCAGAGGTGGGGTATCTGAGGAAGGACCGTCTCGCAGACCCGAAAGCCCTCGTGGACGCCCTTGATGCGGTTCTTCGGGGTGTCAGCGACGCAACCCCAAGGCACGACTTGGACCCGCAGCGACCCCTTGCCCACCTCTCGCGGACCCAGATTGAGGTTCTCAGGATGGTGGCTCTGGGTTTGTCGAATCAACAAATTGCCGCTCAGAGAGGCACCAGCACCAAGGCGGTGCACAATGTCATCGCACGTGCCATGGCTGTCATTGGAGCGGACGTGACTGAAGAGGGAAGCGCGCGAGTGGTCGCGGCCCGTGAGTTCATTCGTGCGGCGGGTCTGCCGAGGTCGTGAGTGTGCTTGGCCGCATTCAGAGGAGCATCCGGCGCAGGGGTGCTCTTGACCTCAATCTGTCAGTTCTGACCCTCAGCGCCTTCACTGGCACAAGCCTTCTCTTGATGGTCATCGGTGCATTGTTTGGAGTGCATTCGAGCCCGCTGACCCTCGTGGCTTCCGGCTTCGTCGCGACAGTCAGTGGCCTGGCAGTTCTTCTTCCATTGCGGGTCGCGGCGCAGTCGGTTCAAGGGCGACGACATCGAAACCTTGTGGCAACTCTGAGCCTTGCCCTGGCAAGCGAAGTTCGCACGATTGTCAGCCTCGGTATCACGAGTCTGATCAATGGGCCTCAGGAGATCACCTCCGACATGGTGGGTGCGTCAATCTTTGGATGCATGGTGATCCTCGCGGTACCTGTCGGAGTGGCAATCGCCGAAAGTGCTGCCATTGAGCGCCGCCATCTGACTGCTGCCCTCCAAGCCGAGCAGGAGCGCCTGAGTGCGCTCACCGACTCGCTCGAGCAGGATCTTGCCGAAACCGAAGTCGATCTCAGAACACGTGTCCACGAACAACTCGCTCCAACTGTTTCAGGGATCACGGCACTCCTCGATTCAGAACTCTCCGATCGTGAAGCGCGGGAATTGTCGCTCCGAATAGCGGAGGCGGTCGCCTCTGTTGTGCGACCCGTGTCCCACTCGATCGCCGCCAGTCCATTGTCAGCACCGCCTCCGCGCGAACCATCCGCCTCACACCGTCGCCTTGTGATGAATGACGTCATGGATGTGCCAAGGGCGATCAGGTCCTTCTGGATGCTCGTGACAATGTGGATCCTGATGGTTCCCGGCGCGATCCTTATGGGAACCCCCGTTTTGGGCCTCATCATCTTCTTCCTCGACAGCACCCTCGCGGCGTGCTTGCTGACTGTGGTCAAGCGGGTCTGGCCGAAGCGCCTGCGCTACCTCAAGATTCACCTCGGGCTCCCCCTGATCCTGCTCGTCTTGGCGGTCCTGAATGCTGGACTCCAGGTCTTGCTTTCCTACGGTCTACTTGACATCTCGGAACCCCATTGGTGGTCAGATGTCAGTTGGCTCGGCGTTCCTCTGCGAACAGCTCTGTGCATGCTGGTGGTCGTCGTCTGCATGTTTCTGGACTTCGGCGAGCAAAGGCGCGCTGACCTCGAGGACATCAACACCCAACTGGGGGACTACTCGGCGAGGCTGAGAAGAGAGATCTGGCTCCTCCATCGCTCTGTCTCACTCGCGGTTCACGGTCCCGTCCAATCCGCCATGATCTCGACCGCGATGCGACTGTCAAGCCCCATCCGCTCCGAGACTTCTCTGAGTGATGCTCGCCAACGACTCGAGAACGCCCTGAAGGACATTGCGGAGAAGCAGTCCGCGTCAATTGACCTAGAACATCGACTGGATGATCTCTGCGCTCTGTGGGACCCGGTGGTTCACATCTCCTGCAGCATGGAACGTGAGCGGAACTCACGACTTCATCATGACGTGGGCCTGCAGAGTTGCGTGCTTGAGGTATGCCGCGAAGGTGTGAGCAATGCCATCCGTCATGGCAGTGCGACTGAGATCTCGGTGGTCATTGTCGAGCGCGGGGGCCGCGTGGCCATTTCAGTTGTCGACAATGGCACTGGAGTGCCTGAGGACGCCATCCCGGGCCTGGGTCAATCCGCCCTGAATGAAATTTGCTCGGACTGGTGTATCGAGAGCGTCTCCGAAGGTCCCACCGTCCTGAGCGCAACATTGGTGTAGGCGCCGCCGACGACATCGGTCCGACTCTGCTGGGTCGACTACTTCCGTCGATGTCATCAGTTGGGCATTTAACCTGCGGGGGTCGGCTTGCCTGAGTGGCTTGTGTGAGTGATGAAGGGTGTGGACATGTCGCGTGTCGCCGGTGTGGGTCGGGTGGGTGTGCGCAAGTTGTCGGGGGTGTCGCGGCGTCAGCGGATCGCGGGTGCGGCGCTGCTGGTGGTGGGGGGTTTGGGGTCGACGTACCTGCAGATGCTGCGCAGCCCGAACGCGTATGCGACGGCCTGCACCAACGCCACCGACGAGGCGTCCCTGAACGCTGCTATCGCGGCGGTGAACGCGGGGACGTGTGACACGATCGATTTCACGGCGGACATCACGTTGACCGCCAGTCTGACCAGGGTAGACGTCAGTTCTGGCGGTACGACGGCACTGGTGGTCAATGGCAATGGTCACACCATCAATGCAGGTGATGGGACGGCGACTGGGGGTTTCAGAGCCTTTCACATCCGCCTGGACAACTCGGACAGTGTGGACATGTCCGACTTGACGATCTCCGGCGCTTCACAGCGTGGGGCTTTCCCTGGCTCCGGTGCCCTGACGGTGTGGGGTAACGGGGATCAGGCCGAAGCTCTGGTGAGCAATGGCGCCTCGGTTGAACTGTCGGGCATGACGTTCACGAACAACAACGGCCACCCCACCTACTACCGGGGTGGGGTGTATGTCATCAACGTGGCGATGACCATCACTGATTCGAGCTTCAGCGAGAACAGTTCCGAGAACGATGGCGCATGCATTTCGGTCAATCGCTATGCGTCGCTGGTGGTCGAGGATTCGACGTTCACGTCATGCACGTCTACAAGTGGCGCTGGTGCCGGCGCCGCCATCTTCAGCCGTGGCTCCCTGACGGTGTCTGGGAGTACGTTCACTGACAACTCGTCGACCAGAAACGGTGGCGCGATCTTTGCCAACTCGACCTACTTCACAGTGACGGACAGCGTTTTCAGTGACAACTCAGCCGTTGGCGGCGGTGGGGCGATCTACGCCCGCACCAAAGCGGGAGCCCACATTTCCCATTCGACGTTCGTCGGAAACACTGTGACCGATGAGGGTGGTGCGATCTATAGCAGCGGTAGCCTGCATCTGGATACCGTCTCGATGTATGACAACTCGACCACTGCTGGATCTGGGATGGGTGGGGGTGCCCTCAACGCTTATCTTTCTGACGCGGAACTGTCCATGACGAATGTGTTCATTGGCCATAACACGGCCGTGAATGGTCCTGCTGGAATGCTGGTTTACGGTGGCTACAACAGCGGCTCCACAGTGGATGTCGAGTTCACAACGTTTGCGGACAATGTCAGTTCGGATGCGGCTGATGCGCAGAACATCCAGTTCTACAACAACCCGGGCTACTCCCTGGATGCGGTGAGTTTCAAGGGTGTGGCGGTGACGGGTTCGGGTGGTGCTAACTGTGTGTTTGAGAATTTCACGGGGTCGTTCACGGATGAGTTTTCGGTGAGTAGTGATGGGTCGTGTGATCTTGATGGGTCGGGGTCGCAGGAGTCGGTGGTGGTGGGGTTGGAGGCGTATGCCGAGGATGGTGCGCATACGCCTGGGTCGGGGTCTCGGGTTCCGACGGCGTCGAGTGTGTTGGTGACGGGTGCTCCGGGGACGGATTTGGGTACGGGTGTGGTGGTGGATCAGGTGGGGGTGACACGGTCGGGGACGTGGACGATCGGGTCGCGTCAGGTGGTGTCGACGACGACGGCTCCGGTGTTCACGGCTGCGTCGCCTGCGGGTTCGGTGAAGGTGGGGTCGGCGTTGTCGTATACGTTCCGGGCGTCGGGGTCGACTCCGGTGACGTTCACGAAGGCGTCGGGGACGTTGCCGCCTGGGTTGAGTTTGTCCTCGGGTGGGGTGTTGTCGGGGACACCGACGACGGTGGGGAGTTATTCGTTTCGGGTGCAGGCGGCGAATGGGACGTTGCCGAATGCGACGAGTGGGTTGATCACGATGGTGGTGGGGGCGGTGAAGCCGGGTGCTCCGACGGGGGTGTCGGCGGTGGCGCGGGATCGGTCGGCGGTGGTGTCGTGGAAGGCTCCGGTCTTCACCGGTGGGGCTGCGATCACGCAGTATGTGGTGACGGCGGCTCCGGGTGGTAAGTCGTGTTCGACGAATGGGGCTGGTCGGTCGTGTGAGGTGTCGGGGTTGACGGCGGGCACGCAGTACAGCTTCACGGTGACGGCGAAGAACAGTGCGGGTGTGGGGGTGGCGTCGTCGGCGACCGGGAAGGTGAAGGCGTTGGTGGCGCCGGGCAAGGTGCGTGACCTGATGATGGATGGGGTGAAGGCGGGTGTGGTGAGTTTGTCGTGGAAGGCGCCCACGCCTGTGTCGGTGGCCAAGGGTGGGTCGGTGGTGACGGGGTATCGGGTGCGGTATGGGCTGGCGGGTAAGTCGGAGGAGCGGTTCACGTTCTATGCCGATGTGAAGGGCACGTCAGCGTCGGTGAGGGGCTTGGCGAAGGGGACGTACTACTTCACGGTCCGGGCGATCAATGCTGCCGGGGTGGGTGACTTCGTCCTGACCACGAAGGCCGCCAAGATCGGGTAGGCAGGCACCGTCTCGCTCTAGGGGTTCTCGTCAGCTCTCGCCGAGCGGACGAGGATCTCACGGTGCACGGCCGCCGCACCCGTGATGGTGGTTGCGGCTGGAGTCCGCTGCGAGGCGCACGTCGCAATGAGCGCATCCGTGAGCCGAAGGTTCTCCACCAGCACGGCATGGAGGACATCCGATGCCATCGCCATGGAGATCCCGGTCTGCTCCGCCATCTTCGCAAGCACATCCGTGAGGGATCCGCGCGCAAAGGTGAGCCCACGCAGCACTATCCCGTTGTCGGTCACCGACACCTCACCCTCCAGTGGCGCCCCACCGGAGGAACGCATCACTGCATCGACACGAACGACCGTGTCACCAACGTCGAGTTCCATGGGTGCGCTGTGCGCGCTGGTGGCAGAAGGATCAGCGAATCCATAGACCGCGGCCATCTCCAGGGCATCACGACCCATGCCGTAGTCCAGTGCGCACTCTGCTGTGCCACAGGGTTGCCGAGTGTCGACATGGAAGGACTGATCGATGAGAGCCCCGGATGCTCCTTCGCCATGGTGATTGAGCAGATCCACCAGCGGCACGAGCACACGCTGCGGAGCCGTCTCACGCGACATCGACATCCGGAAGCACCGGGTCGCCCATAGGACATCGACGACTGAGTGCTCACGGGCACGCCATCCCGGGAGGAACGCGCGCATCGCCTCAATGGTCGTCGGCTCAAGGTCAGGGGCGAGTGCGGGATGCGACGCCTGAAGCCACCGGAGCCGATCGCACTGATTGGTCAGACCCGCTTGCAGGAAGGCCATCGCGAGCTCGAGGTCACCGACATCATCGGGTACGCCGAGCACCGTGAGCTGACCGTCAAGGTTCCCCCACTCGAATGCGTCCACCCGCACCCACAGCGGTTCTGGGATGTGCAGCAGGGGGCCCTCGCCAGTCACCCGATCGATGCTGATCTG
>CAZLHZ010000048.1:0-10425 GCA_964559285.1 uncultured Actinomycetes bacterium
ACCAGAACCGTCGCTTCGACGCCGACTACATCACCCTGCGACGGCTCATTCGTGACGGATCCATCGGGGAGCTCTTCAGCTTTGACGGGTTTGTCGGCGGCTACTCCCGCCCCTGTGACTACTGGCACTCCGACGCGGCCGTCTCCGGTGGTGCCATCTTCGACTGGGGGTCGCACTACCTCGACCAGATGCTTGACCTGCTCGGCACGGACATCTCACACGTCACCGGGACCAATCACAAGCGGCACTGGCACCACGTGACCAACGCGGACCATGCCGAGGTGACCCTCACCTACGCAGATGGCCGTCAGGCGCGCTTCATCAACTCCGACCTGTCCGCGGCCCGCCGGCCGAAGTTCTACGCCCTCGGCACCGCCGGCGCCATCGTCGGCGACTGGGATCCCGCCGCGGAGCCAGCAGTGGCAGATCTGCCCGCGCGCCTCACCCTCCACATCCCGGGGGCAGCTCCGCAGGAGATCCCGCTCGACTCGCCCACTCCCTACGCCTTCCACCAGCAGCTGGCGGCATTCCTCGCGAGTGGGAACACCATGGAGGTCATGCCCCTGCAGTCGCGCAATGTCGTCGCGGTGATGGAGGCAGCCGAGGAGTCCGCGCGACAGGGCAGCCGGCCCGTGATCCCCTCCCTCATCCGATGACGGTCCGCTGGGGGGTACTCGGTGCCGGATGGCTCGTGAGCCGGGCCACCGCTGCGGCTATCCATCACGCGGACGGGGCTGTCCTGCACGCCACAGCATCACGCGACCTCGAGCGAGCGCGTGCCACCCAGCCGCAGGTCGCGTATGACTCCTACGCGGCCGTCGTTGAGGACCCTGACGTCGATGCGGTCTACATCTGCCTCAGCAATGAGTCTCATCTGCCGTGGATCGAGGCAGCGATCGCCGCCGGCAAGCACGTGCTGTGTGAGAAGCCACTGGTCCTCAACGCCGAGCAGGCGGAGCGCGCCTTCGGGCTCGCCGAAGACGCTGGGGTCCACCTTGTCGAAGCGACCTGGTCACGCTGGCATCCCCGGATGCGCCGCATTGTGGAGCTCGCGACCTCAGGGGCGCTCGGCGAGATCTCGACCTACCTTGCCACGTTCACCTTCGAGGGTGTGGCCGATGGGAACTACCGACTCTCTCCGGATCACGGTGGCGGTGCCCTCTACGACGTGGGGATCTATCCCCTGCACTCCCTGATCGCCTGCCTTCCACATGTCGAGAGTCTCGAGATCCACCAGGTCGACCGAGTGCTGAGTGAGCGGGGTGTGGACCTCACGACGACAGCCACGCTCACCTGGGGGGCGAGCAGTCGCGCCAGCATCGCCGGCTCCTTCGCCCTGCCTGAGTCCCAGCGCCTGACCATCCGCGGCACCACCGGTGACGTGACCGTCACCGACAACGAGGCCTTCGCCACCTGGCGATCCCCGACGACGCTGCACGTCGGCGACCACGTCGAGGAGTTCCCCGCTGTCGACGCCTACCAGATCATGTTCGAGGAGATGAGCGAGCGGATCAGAGGCGGTGAGGGCTGGCTCCTGCCCCCGCGGGACTCCCTCCGAGTCGCCCGGACCGTGGATGCCCTGCGCCAGCACCCCTGATCGAGTCGCCGCCCAGCGCGCTCAGGTCTAGCCTGCACGCACCGGAGCTCCTCCGGACCGCGGAAGGGGCGCGTGGATGAGCCAGACCCAGCACCCGTCGGTGCCCCCGAGCCGCCTGGTGCTCATCGGGCGGACCACCGACGCCTTCCGCACCTGCGCGTCGCTCACTGACCTCGGCCTTGAGGTGGAGCACCTCGCAACACCGAGCGACGCTGAGCTCGCGACAGCGCTGGACGCCGGAGTGACCGGGGTGGCTGTCCTCCTTCACAGTGATCCTGATGCGCTGCGCTACTGCCTCACCATCGAGCATCTGCGGCCCGGCATCCTCATCGTCGTTGCCCTCTTCGACAAGACGATCGCCGCAGAACTGCGTGCCACCACGACAAACTGCGTCGTGATGTCGCCGGCGGAGATCGCGACCCCGTCCCTCGTCGCCGGATGCCTCGCCCCGGATCTCGTCGGCATCATGCGGCTTGGCAGTGCGCTCACGGCCTACCGTGATGGTGACCCCACACCGCACGAGTTCACGCTGCCTCGCGGCGTACGCACCCGCTCGCGTCTCGGCACACTCGCCGGACAACTCAGGCCCCACGACTCCGGCTCGCAGATTCTGCTCATCGGCCTCATCGGTCTGCTGCTGGTGCTCGTCACTGACACGATCGTCGGAATGACCGTGCTCCACCTTCCGTGGTACGACGCATTCAACGCCGCTGTCCGCATCGTCGCCACCGTGGGTCCGGTGGCTGCCGACCACGGCCCGGTGGCCTACATCATCGGCAGTGCCCTGGCCATGCTCGCCACCATCGGCCTGACCGCGATGTTCACCGCCGGAATCGTCGAGCACCTGCTGTCGGGCCGCCTCATTTCACTGTGGGGGCGCCGAGTGATTCCCCAGCGCGGACACGTCGTCGTCGTCGGCATGGGGCAGGTGGGTCTGCGTCTTGCCGCTGAACTCAAGGCGATGAAAATCGGGGTCATCGGGATCGAGCACGACAAGTCTGCTCCCAACATCCGCACGGCCCGGGCACTGGGCATCCCCGTGCTCATCGGCGATGGCAGTCGGCGACGCACCCTGCTGCGCGCCCGCGCTGATCGGGCGCTGGCCCTGTGCACGGTGAGCTCACGCGAACTCGACAACATCTCCTGCGCCGTCACTGCCCGCGCCATCTCACCGAATCTGCGCGTCGTGCTGCGGGCTGGCACCCATGACGCCATCGCGGAAACGAGGTCACTGTTCCGCATCGGCACAGTGTGCGACGTCGCCGGTCTCACCGCAGCCTTCGTCACCCAGACCCTCATCGGTGCGCGCCCGAGCCTGCTCACCTCCGGCAGTGACCGACTCGCGGCGTGGCGACCTGACGGCACCGTGACCTCACTGGAGACGACGCGCGCCGAGTGCACGCACTGACAGGTCGGCTCGGAGAGTGGTGATCACTGCTGGTGAACGCCTCTGGCCATCACTCCACCCGCCTGTCAGGATGCGGACATGACACGGCGCAGCACCACGGCGACCACCACGGCGACGACAGCGGTACTCCTCGCCGCCATCCTGGCCCTGACGGCGATACCGCTGGCCGCGCAGGCGCTCCCCACCACCGACATCACGGGTGTCCCCGCACCTTCACGTCCCATGACACCCGCCCTCGACGCACCCGCCCCCGGCGATCGCTGCCCCACCACCGTGCCCGCAGGCACCCTGCGGGACGGCAGCGAGACCATCGGTGCCGAGCGGCTGTGTCGACGGGCAACGCGAGCAGCCGCTACCCCGCAGGCCCGTCGCGCCATCCGTGTTGCCTTCACCATGCTCGGAGCGCCCTACGCGTGCGCCGGAGTCGGCCGCAACCGCCCCTATCGATTCGACTGCTCCTCCCTCGTCGGCCGCGCCTACTACATCGGTGCCGGCATTCCCCTCGCCGGTCGTCGCTGGGCCATCTCGACGCGTGATCTCGCGCCGTGGGATGGTCGCGCACTCTCGCCTTGGGTGCGCCGCGTGCAACCTGACAGCATTCGCCCCGGCGACCTCGTCGTCTATGACACCGGTGGACTGCTCTATCGACATGTCGTGATGTATCTCGGTGATGGCTACATGCTCGACACCAACTCGTGCGGAGATGTGGCGCACGTACGCCGCTTCTGGGGCTTCATCAACACCGACCGTGTCAGCTTCATGGTGGCGCGCCGCGTCATCACGCGCGGACCGGGTACGCCGATTCCGGTCGACCTCACCCGCACCCCCGCTGCTGCCGCGACCACCGTCTCCTTCTCCGCTCTCATGGCCGGTGATCCGGATGCCACCGTCCGGGTGCAGGTGGCGTTCAATCGACTGCTCAAACTGGGCTTCCTCGTGGACGGCATCTGGGATGGGCGCACTCGCACCGGCTTCCCGAGCTTCCGGCGCTGGATCTGGGGGTGGTCGACGGAGGAGGCCTCCGGCCCACCCGATCGGCTGACCCTGTCGGCCCTCGGCGAGCGCACCGGGTTCACGGTCATTGACTGAGGCGTCATCGCGTACGACGGACACTCGTGCTCGCTACCCTGCGGTCATGACGGTGATCCGCATCGCAGCGGTCCAGGCTGCCCCGGTGTTCCTCGACCTTGACGCCTCCGTTGAGAAGGCGCGTCGGCTCATCGCCGAGGCTGCAGCCGAGGGCGCTCAGGTCATCGGCTTTCCCGAGGGCTTCCTACCGGGGCATCCTGGCTGGGGTGAGTTCCTGCCCTTCGATGAGCGAGCCCTGCTCCTCGGTCGTCGTCTCTTCCTCGAGTCGGTCGAGATCCCCGGCCGCGCGGTCGATGCCATCGCCGAGGCCTGCCGTGCGCATGAGATCGCCGTCGTCATGGGCTGCTGCGAGCGCATCCCCCGCACCACCGGGACGCTCTTCAATACGCAGTTCTTCATCGACGCCACAGGCACCTACCAGGGCAAGAGGCAGAAGATCGTGCCCACGGTCGGCGAGCGACTCTTCCACGCCCCCGGCACGACAGGGAGCACCTGCAGCTTCACCGCATCCTTCGGACAGGTCTCCGCCCTCATCTGTGGCGAGAACTCCAACCCGCTCTCGCAGTACGCCGCACTCCGGGACTATCCCGTCGTGCACGTGGCATCGTGGCCGCAGCACTTCAGTGCTGATGTGCCGATGCAGCCCGTGATCGACCTCGTCTCTGCCGGCCTTGCCTATTCACTCAAGGCCTTCGTGATCAATGCCGTGTCGACGATCAGCCCGGAGATGATGGAGCTCTACGGACATGAACCCGGCGGCGACTACCTCACCCGGCCCGGATCCCGTGGACGGGCAAGCATCGTGGCACCCACAGGCCAGACGATCGCGATTGCCCACGATGACACCGAGCAGATCGTCATCGCCGAGATCGACCCTGATGCCGTCATCATCCCGAAGTTCGTCCATGACTACGCCGGGCACTACAACCGGCCTGAGCTCTTCAGCCATCTCCTCGACTCCCCGTCAGTCGACGGCTGAACGCACCTGCTTCTCCCGCATCGCTAGGCCCGGCTTCACCGCCGAGCGTGGTTATCCTTGACCCGCCGCCGTCCCCGAGGAGCCAGGTGACCACCACGTCCGCCCACGCCACGACCGAGTCCAAGGTCGAGGTGGGCCATGGATTCAGGCCGGATATCGAGGGCATGCGCGCCCTCACCCTCGCGATCATCATCCTCTACCACTCGAAGGTGCCCCTCGTCGCCGGCGGATTCATCAGTGTCGACGTCTTCTTCCTGCTCTCAGGCTTCCTCATCACGGGTCTCGTGATCCGCGAGATCCGCAAGAGCGGCACCGTCGCGCTCGGAGCCTTCTGGGCCCGGCGTGCCCGTCGCCTCCTGCCCGCGGCCGGGCTCGTCCTCTTCGTCACCGGCATCGCGTGCCTGTTCATCCTGCCCACCGTCGAGCATCGAGATGCCGGCCTCGACATCGTCGCCGCGTCGCTCTACGTCGCCAACATGCTCTTCATCCGCACCAGCACGGACTACTTCGCGCCCACGGAGATCCCCAGCCCGGTTCTGCACTTCTGGACACTGGGCGTCGAGGAGCAGTTCTACCTCGTCTGGCCGCTGGTGCTCTTCGCGATCGCCGTCGTGCTCTACCGCCGCCGCACCCGCCGGGGGCGTGATCGCGCTGACGCCCTGCTCATCCCAGTGACCCTCGTCATCATGGGTCTGGTCTTCCTCGTGTCGTTCGTGCTCAATGTCTGGCTCACCAACGTGTCCGAGCCGATCGCCTTCTTCCTCATGCCGACGCGTGCCTGGGAGTTCGCGGCCGGGGCACTCGTCGGCGTTTCCGTCGTACAACTCGCCCGCATTCCCCAGTGGCTGCGCAGCCTCATGGGCTGGGCCGGTCTCGCCCTGCTCATCGGCGGGGTGCTGCTGCTGAAGAAGACCATCCCCTTCCCGGGCTGGACCGCACTCATCCCCGTCGTCGCCACCGTCCTCATGCTCATCGCCGGCACCGGCGGCATCGGTCGCGGACCCGGCATCCTCTTCCAACTGCGACCCATGCAGGCGATGGGTCGCATGTCCTACTCGTGGTACCTCTGGCACTGGCCGGTCCTCATCCTCGGCAGCGTGCTGTTCGGCATCGCACTCACCTCCGACAACTGGTGGAAGCTCCTCCCGCTGCCGCTGCTCGCCTTCATTCCGGCCTACGTCGCCTATCGGTACGTCGAGACTCCGCTGCGCATGATGCCGTCGATCGCCTCGAGCACGAAGCGGTCCCTGCTGCTGGGCCTGGTCGCCTCGCTCATCGGCGTTGTCGGCGGTCTCATCGTGTGGCAAGTGCCGGTGACCCGGACGGTGAACGCGGACATCCCGGCGGGGCCGACGCGACCTGGTGCTCTCGCACCGATGCCGGGACCCATGGACGGCCTGACACCGTCACTGGCTGCGGCGCGTGACGATCGGCCACCGTCGTACGGCAGCTGTCATCTGCCCGTGCCGGTGACCTCCATCCCCGACTGCACCTTCGGTGACCCCAACGGCGCGGTCACCCTCGCCCTGCTCGGCGACTCGCATGCGGGTCAGTGGGTGTCGGCACTCGATGCTGCAGGAAAGGCCAATGGCTGGCGGATCCTGTCCTACACGAAGACCGGATGTCCGGCTCCCGAGGCGACACCGTGGCTCACGGCCTACAAGCGGGGCTACACCGAGTGCGACATCTGGCGCAGCAAGGTGCTCGCGACCTTCGCCGGTCCGGATGGTCCCGATGCCGTCCTCGCCACGTCGATCAAGCCGAGCACCCTTGTCGATTCCTCCGGTACGCCGGTCACCGGGTCGGCCGCGGACACGCTGTGGGCAGATGGCTGGCGCGAACTCGCGACGAACGTCACCGCGACCGGAGCCACGCTCATCGTCATCCATGACACCCCCTCGCTCGAGCGCGATCCGATCCTGTGCATCGATCGCAATGCGGCTGATCCGCAGGTGTGCGATGAACCGCGCAGTGCGGTCGTGCCCCCGGACTCGGTCGATGTCGGCATCGTCGCTGGCCTGCCTGGTGTCGATACCGTCGACTTCAACGATGGCATCTGCTACCTCGACAGCTGCCCGGTGATCCGTGCCCATCGCATCGTCTTCCGCGATGAGGATCACCTCACCGCGTCGTACGCCGCAGCCCTCGCCCCCGGCATCGGTCAGATCCTTGACCCGCTGGTGACGCGGGCCGCGGCGGGACGGGCCGGCTGAGCAATCACGCGAAGTGGTCGACCCGACTGACGATGACCGGGGTCGCCCACGCGACACATGCATAACTCGGGAAGTAGTCCACCTTCAGGCGATCGACAACCCGCTGCATGACCTCCGGGGTCACGACCGTCTCGATGCGCACATTGCCCCCCGCAATGTCACCGGTACGCCGATCCCGCGGCCCGCGGCCCCGGGCATCCGTCACGGTCCAGCCGCGAGCACCGCACATCTCGAGCTCGTGCAGGAGGCGCGACTCGATGACCGCCTCGGCGACGATGGTCAGCACACGCAGATCAGAATGAAGGTCCATCACGCACTCCCGGGTCCGATGATCACCTGCGCCAAGGTGGCGATGAGGGGGATTCCGATGATGAGGTTGAAGGGGAAGGTCATCCCCAGACTTGCCGTGAGACTGATCGCCGGATTCGCCTCCGGCAGCGCAAGGCGCACCGCAGCGGGGGCCGCGATGTAGGACGCACTCGCGCAGAGGATGCCGAAGAGTGCCGCACCGCCGGCTGACATGCCGCTGACCCACCCGGCAAGGACGCCGAGGGTCCCGCCGATGAGCGGGAACACGAGGGCGAAGACCACGAGTCCGGGACCGGCTCGACGCACATCACCGAGGCGGCGACCGGTGACGACGCCCATCTCGAGCAGGAAGATCATGAGCAGTCCCTGGAAGAGCCCGCCCATGAGCGGCTCGACCTTCTTGTAGCCATCGGGACCCGTCGCGAGTCCGATGAGCAGGCCTCCGACGAGGAGCAGAACCGACTTGCCGGTGAGCACCTCGCGCAGCGCCTCACCCCACGGGACCTTGCGACCGGCGTGCCGCTGCGCGAGAAGGATGCCGACGATGATGCCGGGAATCTCCAGGACGGTGAGCAGGGTCGTGACGTAGCCCTCGTAGGACCGGCCCACCGCCTCCATGAAGACCAGGGCAGCTGAGAAGGTCACCAGCGAGGTGGAGCCGTAGTGGGCGGCGATCGCCCCGCGATCCACACCGTTGAGTCGGGTCAGTCCCCGCAGGCACCAGTAGGCCAGCACCGGGATGGCAATCCCGAGCAGAATCGCCATGATGATCGGCAGCGCCACCTCGCCCGCCTGCGAGGTGCGCAGGGCCACTCCACCCTTGAGCCCGATCGCCAGAAGCAGGACGAGGGACAGGAACTGCTGGACCTGATCGGGCACCTTGAGGTCGCTGCGCAGGCGCGCCGCGATGATGCCCAGGGCGAAGGCAAGGACAGCGGGTGAGGTGAGATTCACTAGTCCGAGGGTGAGCGAGTCAGGCACCTTGTCAGGCTAGCGCCATGCACGCCCTGCCCCATCACTCCCGGTCCTGTCACTCGAAGGCGAGGGTGTACTCCGAGCTGCGCACGGAACTGCGCGCCTCCCAAAGGACGTCCTCGTGGATGACGAGGTCCTGCCTCACCAGCACGCCCTTGCCCGGGATTCTGCTGCTCATCGGCTCGCCGGCAATACCGACCAGGCGGCTCGTCGAGCCCTCGAAACGGGCCGTGTTCTGGGCGAGCGCGCGCGAGTTCTCCAGTGCCCGGGTCAGGCCGCCGAGTTCTTCCGACGTCGGCCGGACCTTCGATGCCTTCCGGCCAACGTCCTCGACGACTCCGAAGAGGAGATTGCCCGCGTAACGGTTGGGAACGGCCCCCGCTTCGGAGACACTGCTCGCGACCGACGATGTCCGCGATGACATGGAGCGCGCGGAGCGGGCGCTGAGCTTGTTTCCCGCGAGTCCGATCGTAAAGACGCTGCCAATTCCGACCGCCGCCCCGATGAGAGCTGACGTCCCGCTGTCCTGCCCGCTGGACTTGGCGGCCAGTCCGGCGAATAGTCCGGACATCGCTGCACCGCCGAGCATCATCACCGCCCCGACCTTCACCGCACCGGCACCCATGAGACCGCCGCCGAACCCGACAAAGATCGCCATGATCGCCGAGAGCATGCCATTCATGGCGGTGCTCACCTGATCGGCTCCGTCGCGCCCGCTGATATCACTCTGGTTGATCGGGTCCGCGTCGGTGTAGGAGTAGAGGTTGTCTCCGGCATCGACATTGGGGTCGGGAGCGAGGAACAGGCCGAGGGCCGGGTGATAGGGCCGATCGCCGATGAGGGAGATCGACGCGGTGCCCGCGAGCGTCTCCTGCTGCACACCGGAGCGCCAGCCGTAGTCGGGCAGCACCGAGGGAACGTCCACGCCCGGCACCTGCAGCGGCTCGCCGTAGGGCCCGAACCGATCGGCGAGGCCCGCACCACCACCCGGGGCTGGCGCTGCACCCGTCGACAGGGAGGGCACCGCCAGCGTCACGAGCGCGGCGCCGTCGACCCCGTTGAGGGTGAGCGTCGCCTTCGCACCCGGGCGGGTGGTGATCCGCGCTCCACCGGGCAGCATGTAACTCACCGAGCGGATCGCCGCATCGCCGGCTGCCCCGCGATCAAGGACATAGGCACCGGCGTAGCGTGCGGTTGACGATCCCGATCCTGTCGCCACCTTCTTGTCCAGAACGACGCCACCGTAGGTCTCCAGCGTCGTCGTCACCGGTGCTGCTCCTCCAGCGGCCTCCGACACGCGCGCCAGGATCGTGCCGCGCTGCCACTGCAGGCTCACCGGGCGGGCACCGCCCATCGAGGTGACCCGGCCGAGCCCGTCGTAGTTGATGGCTGCTGAACCCGATCCGCCGGTGACCTGCGGGTCGGTCGTCGACACCGCCCGTCCCCTCGCGTCATAGCAGGTCGTGTACGCCGACCCCGAGCGCGTGCCGCCGGTGCGCAGGTTGTCCATGCCGGCATCGGCGTACGCCGAACCACAGGTCGTGGACTGCTCGTCGAAGGAGTAGTCGAAGGTCGTGGCCACCGGGTCCGCTCCGGTACGGGTCGAGGTGATCGTCACGCTCGCAAGGCGCCCCGCCTCGTCATAGTCGTAGGCGCGATCCTCGGTGCGCGCCGAGGTGCCGGTGACGTCGAGCTCAGCGCCGGTGATCCGGCCGTAGGCCGTGCGGGACACCGAGTCCTCGATGCGCGTGAACCGCGGATCAGCCGACGTGGCGATGACGCCGTCGACCAGCCCTTGGGGGCCGTAGTCGAGGCTCAGGGCGATGTCGTCGGGGTAGCTCACCCCCTGCAGGCG
>CAZLHZ010000049.1:0-709 GCA_964559285.1 uncultured Actinomycetes bacterium
GGTGCGGGCCTGCCTCGCCCGGCTCGAGCGCGAGGCGAGCACGACGGCCAATCTCATGGACGCCACGCTCGCCTGTGCGCGCGCGGGCGTGACGACGGGTGAGTGGGCGGGTGCCCTGCGTCGGGTCTTCGGGGAGTACCGCGCCCCCACGGGCATCAGCGGCACGGTGGGCACGGTTGCCGGTGGTGAGGATCTGGCCCGCGTGCGCTCCCTCGTGCAGCGCACGGGGGAGGAGATTGGCAGCCGGGTCCGAATGCTTGTCGGCAAGCCGGGACTCGATGGTCACTCCAATGGTGCCGAGCAGATCGCGGTGCGCGCCCGTGACGCAGGCTTCGAGGTCGTCTACCAGGGCATCCGTCTCACGCCTGCGCAGATCGTCGCTGCTGCCGTTGGGGAGGACGTCCACGTCGTCGGCCTGTCCGTGCTCTCCGGCTCGCACATGGACCTTGTCCCCGCGGTGCTCGAGGGGCTGCGCGCGGCGGGACTGACGGATGTGCCCCTCGTCGTCGGCGGGATCATCCCCGAGTCCGATGCGACGGCCCTGCGCGAGCTCGGGGTGGCCGCGGTCTTCACGCCCAAGGACTACGACGCCACCGCGATCATGGCGCGCATCGTCGATGTCGTGCGGGCCGCGCACGGCCTGCCGGTCGACGCGGCCTGACGCGATGGCCGCCCGCGTCCTGGTGATGCGCCACGGGCAGAGCGAGGG
>CAZLHZ010000049.1:719-5299 GCA_964559285.1 uncultured Actinomycetes bacterium
ATGCACGGTCGACTATGCGGGCCGGCTGACCTCCCACCTGCCGATGGCCACCCGGGTTCTCATGATGAAGGCCGACGGGTCAGTCCTCGTTCACTCCGATGGCGGCTCCTACAAGCCGCTCAACTGGATGAGTCCTCCGTGCACGCTCACCACCGCGGAGTCCGAGGACGGAACCCAGCAGTGGCTCGTCACCAACCGCGCAGGGGAGCGTCTGGTGATCACCCTGCACGAGGTGCTCCACTCCTCCGATCACGATCTCGGTGTCGACCCCGGTCTCCTCAAGGATGGGGTCGAGTCGCATCTCCAGGAGCTCCTCGCCCTGCACGTCGTGACTCTCGGTGAGGGCTGGTCCCTCATCCGGCGTGAGTACCCCACCGCCATCGGGCCCGTGGACCTGCTGTGCCGGGACCGGGAGGGGATGACCGTGGCCGTGGAGATCAAGCGTCGCGGGGAGATCGACGGGGTGGAGCAGCTCACCCGCTATCTCGATCTGCTCAACCGTGACCCACTCCTGGCCCCCGTCATCGGAGTCTTCGCCGCGCAGGAGATCAAGCCCCAGGCGCGCACCCTCGCCGAGGACCGCGGTATCCGCTGCGTCGTCCTGGACTACGAGGCCCTGCGTGGCACAGATGATCCGACCCTGCGCCTCTTCTGAACCGCCCGCCACATGATGATCGGGCCCGCCCCCGAAAGCGGACCCGATCTGACGGTGAGCATCGTCACCAACCCAGCATGAGTCCACTCGCGCACGCCGCCTGTGGACGAAGGTCCGGCGAGCGCCTCCGAACGGGCGTGGCAGACTCACCCGTACGGCCGGGACCGCCTCGGCGTGAAGCCGCAGGGAGTTCGAGTGGGCCCGCAGATTCAGCGCGTCGGAGTGGTCGGCCTCGGCACCATGGGGGCCGGCATCGCCGAGGTTCTCGCCCGGGCCGGCCTCAAGGTCATCGGCATCGAGCCGGAGCATGCCCGGCTGGAGGAGGTCCGCGCGTCGATCGAGGGGTCCACGACTCGGGCCGTGGAGCGGGGCAAGCTCACCAGCGATGAGCGCAGCGCCCTGCACGGCCGGATCAGCTACGGCACGTCGCTGGACGACCTCGCCACTGTCGACCTCGTCATCGAGGCTGTCCCGGAGCGGCTCGATCTCAAGCGCGAGGTGTTCGCCCATCTCGACCGCATCCTGCCCGAGCACGCGATCCTCGCGACCAACACCTCGTCACTGTCGGTCACGGAGATCTCAGTCGCGACATCGCGGCCCGCGCGTGTGGTGGGCCTGCACTTCTTCAACCCCGCGCCCGTGCAGGCCTTTGTTGAGATCGTGCGCACGGTCGTCTCCGATCCGCAGGTCGTCGAGACCGTGTCAGAGTTCGTGCGCTCGCTCGAGAAGGAGCCGGTCGTCGTCGGCGACAAGGCAGGGTTCATCGCCAATGCCCTGCTCTTCGGCTACCTCAATCATGCGGTCGCGATGTTCGAGCAGCGCTATGCCAGTCGAGAGGACATCGACGCTGCCATGCGGCTCGGCTGCGGCCTGCCCATGGGTCCGCTGGCGCTACTGGATCTCATTGGCCTGGATTCGGCGTACGAGATCCTCGACACGATGTATCGCCAGGGCCGCGATCGCCTCCACGTGCCGGCGCCGCTGCTCAAGCAGATGGTGACGGCCGGCCTGCTCGGCCGCAAGACCGGCCGCGGGTTCTTCACCTATGAGGCACCGAACTCTCCCGTCGTCGTCCCCGATGCGCAAACCCCAGCCGCGGGAAGCTCCGGTGCGCAGCCGCGACCGGTCACCAGCGTCGGCGTCGTCGGCTCCGGCACGATGGCCACGGGCATCATCGAGGTCTTCGCCAAGGCCGGGTACGCCGTGACCTATGTCGCCCGCGGTGCGGACAAGATCGCGCGCGTGCGCTCCTCACTGGAGAAGTCGCTGGAGAAGGCGGTGCAGCGCGGCAAGCTCACCGCAGAGGAGCGCGATGCGACGCTCGCCCGCATCACCGGAACCTCCACTCTCGACGACCTCGCGGATGTCGACCTGGCCCTCGAGGCCGTGGTCGAGGAGATCGCGATCAAGCGGGCGCTGTTCGAGAACCTTGACGAGATCTGCAAGCCGGGGGCAGTGCTCGCGACGACGACGTCGAGCCTTCCAGTTGTCGAGCTCGCCGCGAGCACCAAGCGACCCCATGACGTGGTCGGCCTGCACTTCTTCAACCCGGCTCCGCTCATGCGCCTGGTGGAGATCGTGCGAACGGTGACGACCGCTGACGACGTCGCGGCCACCGCCCATGCCGTCTGCCGCCAACTCGGCAAGCATCCCGTGGAGTGCGGTGATCGTGCAGGATTCATTGTCAACGCCCTGCTGTTTCCCTACCTGAACGACGCGATCAAGATGCTCGAGGCGAACTATGCCACCGCGGACGACATTGACCTGGCGATGAAGGTGGGCTGCGGTTACCCCATGGGTCCGTTCGAACTGCTCGATGTCGTCGGTCTCGATGTCTCCCTGGCGATCCAGCGCACGCTCTACTGGGAGTTTCGTGAGCCCGGTTGGGCTCCGGCTCCGCGCCTGGAGCACTTGGTGACCGCGGGCTACCTCGGCCGCAAGACCGGCCGCGGATTCCGCTCCTACTGATCCCGATGCCGCGCAAGCATCGTCGCGAGCCACCTCCTCCCGAGCGGGAGGATCCGCGACGCACGATCGAGGTCGGGGATGACGGTGACTGGGTGGTCACGCAGGTGACCGGATCGGCTGCCACCCGGGCCTATCGCTGCCCGGGCTGCGACCACGAGATCCGGCCGGCGACCCCGCATGTCGTCGCCTGGCGCGAGGATCAGGGGATCGACTCACGACGCCACTGGCACACCCCGTGCTGGAGGTCACGCCACACGCGCCGGCCGACGCCACGAACAGGTCGTGGCTGAGATGTCTGCTGAGATCGTCGCCAACTCGGTGCTCCCCGCCCGACGTGAGCAGCTGACCCTGCGCACGGCCGATGGGCTGACCCTCGTGGGTGAGCTCGCCCTGCCGATCGATCGCGCCCCGGTCGGCACCGTGCTCTGCCTGCATCCACTGCCGACGCACGGCGGGATGATGGACAGCCACATCTTGCGCAAGGCCGCCTGGCGCCTGCCGGCACTTGCCGACCTGGCGATCCTGCGATTCAACACGCGCGGCACCACCAGCGCCGCGGGCACGAGCGAGGGGACCTTCGACGACGGCGAGGGGGAGGGACTGGACCTTGCCGCGGCACTGCGCGAGATCGCCGTACGCACCCTGCCCGCGCCCTGGCTGCTCGGCTGGTCCTTCGGCACCGAGGTCGCCCTGCGTCACGGCAATGTCGATCCGGTGCGCGGTGCCCTGCTGCTGTCCCCGCCGCTGAGGTTCGGCGGGCAGGAGGCTCTCCCGTCGTGGGCCGCCTCCGGTCGCCCCCTCGTGTGCCTGATCCCCGAGCTCGATGACTACCTGCGTCCCGATGAGGCACGGCAGCGCTTCGCTGAGGTACCGCAGGCGGAGGTCATCGGTGTCCCCGGTGCCCGCCACCTGTGGGTCGGCGAGACCTACGTGCGCATCGTCCTCGATGAGGTCGTGCGCCGAGTCAATCCGGCCGCCGCACCGCTGCCGGGGGAGTGGGATGGGCCGATGGAGAGGTGGAGTGACCTGTGAGTGCCTACGCCGACACCGTGATCCTCCTGCACGCGTTCCCCTGCGACGGGAGCATGTGGAGCGCTCAGCGTGAGGCCCTCACCGGATCCGGTCTGCGGGTCCTCACCCCGGACCTGCGCGGATTCGGCGGCTCGTCGTTGCCGAACGATCCGCCCAGCCTCGATCACATGGCCGACGATGTCATCGCCCTCATGGACGACCTCGCGATCCCGTCCGCGGCCATCGGCGGGCTGTCGATGGGCGGCTATGTGGCGATGAACCTCGCGCGCCGTCACCCCTCGCGCATGGCGGCGCTCATGCTCATCGACACCAAGGCCACCGCGGATCCGCCCGCGGGGGTGGAGGGCCGACTCGCCATGGCGGCGGAACTCGAATCCACCGGCACCGGGATCCTCCGGGAGCGGGTGCTCCCGGCACTCGTGGGGCCGACGACCCGCGATCACCGGCCCGAGGCCATGGCGCGGGTGAGCCACTGGATCGACACCGTGCCCGCCGCGACAGCCGCCTGGGCCCAGCGCGCGATGGCAGCGCGGCCGGATTCGCTCGACGTGCTGGCGGCCTTCACCGGCCCGGCCCTGGTCATCTGGGGCGACGAGGACACCCTGAGCTCACCGGCGGATCACTCACTGATGGCCGATGCCCTTCGGGATGTCCAGCGCGTCGAGATCCCCGGGTGCGGTCACCTCTCCGCGGTCGAGTGCCCCGAGGCCGTCACTGCGGCGCTGCGGAGCTTTCTGGTGAGGTGAGCAGGCGTTCCGTCATGAGGTCCTTCACCAGCCCTGCGTAGGCGCGCATGCCGTCGCCGGTGAGATGCACGCCGTCGGAGACGAAGTACTCCCGGCGGCCCTGCGAGATGCCCCACCAGTCGGCAATGACGGCATTGGGATAGTCCGGCACGACCGAGGCGATGAGCTCGTTGTTGGGT
>CAZLHZ010000049.1:5309-10245 GCA_964559285.1 uncultured Actinomycetes bacterium
CCGAGGACGGAGATCATGCCCACGGCAAAAATGACCACGGCGGCGATGACCTCGTTGTTCGGCTCCTCCCACGACCGCGGGACGGAGGTGTTCATGACGACGACGAGATCACGGTCCGACAGGACCTCCAGCATTCGCCGCAGGTCATCCTCGGAGATCGTGCCGTTGGTGCCGGTGTGGATGAGCACGGTGGGCGTAAGCAGGCCCTTCTTGGACAGGTCACGGATACGTGAGAGCACCGTCCACGACTGACGGCTCACCTCAGCGTCGATCTGAGTGCCGTCGATGACCCGCTGCAGGGTGACCCGAGCGCCGAGCATGACCGAGTCCCCGATGCCGGTGAGCACGCCGTTGCCATTGCGCGGAAACTTCCGCGGACCAGGCGAGACCGACTCGCTCAGCGTGGGGCTCGGGGAGGGCGAGGCCGAGGGGGAGCCGGAAGCGGAACTGCTGGACGAGGTCGATGGCCCACCGATGAGGACTGCGGTGGGACCCCCGTCGGCGATCCCCATCGCCTCGGCGACATCCGCTGCAACGTTGGCCTCGCCCGTGCGCGGTGCCGTCGACAGGCCGACACCGATGACCGCGAGGACGACGGCTGCGGCGCTGAAGACAGTGACGAACCGCGCCGTGTAGAGGGCGCGACGGGAGCGTGTGGACTGTCGCCACTGGGCGAAGAATCGCCCGATCGACCCGTGGCGGATGGGGAGTTCAATGTAGCGGTAGGAGAGCTCGGCCACCGCGAAGGTGATCGCCAACTGGACGGCGACATTCGCGTAGCCCTCGAGCGGGGTGTCGATGCCGGGGCGCAGCAGCATGAAGATCGGCCAGTGCCACAGGTAGAGCCCGTAGGAGCGCTGGCCGATGTAGCGCCACGGTTGCGTGCCCAGCATCCGACCGAAGGGGGCACCCGGATGGGTGGCCGCGAAGATGAGGATGGCGACGAGGACGGCGAGGACGAAGAAGCCGCCGTGGTAGAGCAGCGGGGAGTACTCCCCGACGGTGCCGAAGATGTAGATGATGCCGCCGAGGGAGGCCAGGCCGAGCAGGGTGAGCAGGGTCGAGGCAAGCCATGACAGGTGACGTCGAGCACGCCCTGGCCGCCAGGCGGCGGCGAGCGCAGCACCGAGGAGCAGTCCCATGCAGTGGGTGTCGGTGCCGAAGTAGGCGCGACTGGGGTCCACGGTTGGGAAGTTGTTGGCGATCGAGATGAAGACCAGCCAGACGGTCGAGGCGAGCGACAGGATGAAGGCGACGAGGCCCACGCCGGTGCGGCCGAAGAGGCGCGCAAGGAGCAGGGCGACGAGCGGCCACACGAGGTAGAACTGCTCCTCCACCGCCAGTGACCACAGGTGCTGCAGGAGCGGCGGTCGCGCCATGGCCTCGAAGTAGGACTGGTCGGACACGATGTAGGACCAGTTCGTGACGTAGAAGACGGAGGCGATCGCGTCTTTGACGAACTGGGCCGCAGCATCGCGCGCGAGGAAGGCGGCCAGCGCCGCGGTCACCAGGAGCACGAGGAAGAGTGCGGGCAGCAGGCGACGGGCACGGCGCAGATAGAACTGCCCGAAGTTCACCCGGCCGGTGCGCTCGAACTCCTCGAGGATGAGGCTGGTGATGAGGAAGCCGCTGAGTACGAAGAAGACGTCAACGCCGAGGAATCCGCCGCGGATCCATGTGATGTCCGCGTGGTAGAGCAGCACGCCCAGGACCGCGAGCGCGCGGATCCCGTCGAGCCCGGGGAGATAGCCCATCTCGCCGGAGCGGGGGCCACGGTCGAGGTTCCACGGCACCGCCGCATGCCGCCCACCAGCCTCGCGCACACCGCTGGCAGACACGGGACTCCCCTCACGCTGAGAGACCCGGCAGTCGGGCCCTTGACATGATACGCGGCCCGATGGGCTGATTCCCGTTACGCAGCGCCCGGAGTCAGGCGCCCCGGAACCGGTTGATCGCGCCCAGGTGGCGGGCGCGCAGTTCATGGTCGCGCACGCCGAGCCCCTCCGTGGGCGCCAAACACAGCACCCCGACCTTGCCCTGATGCATATTCCGGTGCACCTCAAGGGCGGCCTCGCCCGTATCCGCGAGGGAGAACGTTTTCGACAGGGTGGGGTGGACCATGCCCTTGGCGATGAGCCGGTTGGCCTCGTAGGCCTCGCGGTAGTTCGCGAAGTGGGTGCCGATGATTCGCTTGAGGTTCATCCAGAGGTAGCGATTGTCGTACTCGTGGAGGAACCCCGAGGTTGAGGCGCAGGTGACGATGGTGCCGCCTCGGCGAGCGACGTAGACGCTGGCACCGAATGTCTCCCGGCCCGGATGCTCGAACACGATGTCGGGGTCCTCGCCGCCGGTGAGCTCGCGGATGCGACGACCGAACCGCTGCCACTCCTTGGGATCCTGGGTGGAGGGGTCCTTCCAGAAGCGGTAGCCCTCGGCGGACCGGTCGATGATGAGCTCGGCTCCCATCGCGCGGCAGAGGTCGGCCTTGTCCGGGCTCGACACGACGCACACGGGGATGGCGCCGCCGTTGACGGCGTACTGCGTGGCATAGGAGCCCAGGCCCCCGGATGCGCCCCAGATGAGGACGACGTCGCCCTGCTTCATCCCGGCGCCATTGCCCGAGACGAGCTGGCGGTAGGCGGTGGCGTTGACCAGTCCCGGGCAGGCTGCCTCCTCCCAGGTGAGGTGGGCGGGCTTGGGGAGGAGCTGATTGGCCTTGACGAGGGCGATCTCAGCGAGTCCGCCGAAGTTCGTCTCGTAGCCCCAGATGCGCTGGTCCGGATCCATCATCGAGTCGTTGTGCCCGAGCGGGCCCTCGAGGTCGACCGACAGGCAGTGGGCGACGACCTCATCGCCCGGCTTCCACGAGTTGACGCCGGGGCCGACGCGCAGGACGACGCCGGCGAGGTCGGATCCCACGATGTGGTACGGCAGGTCGTGCCGGGCACCCTCGGGGCCGGTGCGGCCGAGTCGCTCGAGGAACCGGAAGGTCGACATCGGCTCGAAGAGCGCGGTCCACACCGTGTTGTAGTTGATCGCGCTCGCCATGACGGCCACGAGCGCCTCGCCCGGGCCGAGTTCGGGCACGGCCACCTCGTCCAGATGCAGAGCCCGGCGCGGGTCCTTCTCCTTCGTCGGGAGACCGTCGAACATCGTCTCCTCGTCCTTGTGGACGGTGATCGCGCGGTAGGACTCCGGCAGGGGCAGTGCCGTGATGTCAGCGGGGGTGGCGTCGCCGGCCACGAGGGCATCGAGGAGAGCGGTCATGTAAACGAACGTTAGCGGTGCCCGTGGTCCGCCGCGACAGATGGCTGGACCAGTTCGATGAGGACTCCGCCACAGTCCTTGGGATGCGCGAAGTTCACGAGGCATCCGGCCGTGCCGGTCTTGGGATCGTCGTACAGCATCCGCACCCCGGCGTCGCGCAGCGCTGCAGCTGCCGCCCGCACATCGTCCACCGTGTAGGCGATCTGCTGGATGCCCGGCCCGCTGCGGTCGAGGAACTTCCCGATCGGGGAGTCCGGTCGCAGCGGAGCCAGCAGCTGGATGCAGGACCCGGAGTCGCCGACCGCGATCATCGCCTCGCGCACCCCCTGCTCCTCGTTGACCTCGACGTGGACGCACGGGGCGCCGAATGCGCGCTCGTAGAACGCGATGGCCTCGTCGAGATCGGGTACCGCGATGCCGACATGATCGATGCGAGTCAGGAATGGCGCTGGCACGATGCCGCCTCCTCGGGTCTAGGGTGGAGTCCATCGTTGCAAACGCTCGTTCAGGACCCGTCTGGAGGGATCCCATGACCGGCTCCGTCATCGTCGCGGGGGCGCGCACCCCCATGGGCCGACTGCTCGGCTCGCTCAAGGACCTCTCAGCTGCCGATCTCGGTGGAGTCGCGATCGCCGGAGCGCTGCAGCGCGCGGGCGTCGCCCCCGATGCCGTCGACTACGTCATCATGGGGCAGGTGATCCAGGCCGGGACCGGCCAGATCACGGCCCGGCAGGCGGCCGTGCGGGCGGGCATCCCGATGAGCGTTCCGGCGATCACGATCAACAAGGTGTGCCTCTCGGGACTCAATGCCATCGCGCTGGCCGATCAGCTCGTCCGCGCCGGCGAGGTCGAGACGGTCGTCGCCGGGGGCATGGAGTCGATGACCCGTGCGCCGCACGTGCTCCTGGGCTCGCGAGAGGGCGTGAAGTACGGCGCGTGGACGATGGTGGACTCGATGGCCTTCGACGCGCTCACCTGCGCCTTCGACAGCAAGGCGATGGGCGAGGCGACCGAGGGATACAACGCGCGCTACGACCTCACTCGCGCTGACCAGGATGCCTTCGCGGCGCGCTCGCATCAGCGAGCGGCGGCCGCGACCGCGCGCGGTGCCTTCGCCGACGAGATCGTCCCGGTGCCGATCCCGCAGCGCAAGGGCGATCCGGTCATGTTCGCCACCGATGAGGGGGTGCGCGCGGACACGACCGTCGAGTCACTCGGTGCTCTGCGCCCCGCCTTTGCCAAGGACGGCACGATCACCGCCGGGACGTCGTCGCAGATCTCCGACGGCGCCTGTGCTGTCGTCGTCATGCCGAAGCAGAAGGCCGAGGCACTCGGACTCACCTGGCTCGCGGAGATCGGCGCTCACGGCCAAGTGGCCGGTCCCGATGCGTCGCTGCATGAGCAGCCTGCCAACGCGATCCGACGCGCCTGTGAGCGCGAGGGAATCACTCCCGCTGATCTGGACCTCATCGAGATCAACGAGGCGTTCGCCGCGGTGGGTCTCGTCTCCACCCGCTCTCTCGGTGTCAACCCTGACATCGTCAACGTCAATGGTGGCGCGATCGCCCTCGGCCATCCCGTGGGGATGTCGGGAGCGCGTGTCGTTCTGCATCTGGCGCTGGAGTTGCAGCGTCGCGGTGGCGGCATCGGTGCTGCTGCGCTGTGCGGC
>CAZLHZ010000050.1:0-10192 GCA_964559285.1 uncultured Actinomycetes bacterium
CACAGACCATCCTCCTCCACGCGCGACTCCTCGCGATGGTGCGCACCCATCGCCCCGAGGAAGCCGCAGTTGGAGATGCTGCGGCCGTCGAGGAAGTCGCTGCCGGAGTCGATGATGAAGTCGACGTCCTGGATCCGGATGCCGGTGCCCAGCAGTGCCTGTCGCACTGCCTCTCCGATGAGGTCCACATGCTGCCGATCGGACCAGGCACGCCGGAAGTGCGTCTGGGAGCTGCCGATCACGGCTACTCGTCGCTTTGCCATGCGGAGGATTCAACCATTCGTTTGGTAGAAGCGCAAGACCCTCGGCAGGGATTTCTCGCGTCATTCTCGACCAACCGTATGGTAGACATGACCCGATTCGGAGGGCGGACGAGCGTGGACAGATCCCTGGCGGTGGCATCCCCGGTGCTGGCACCCCTGCCAGCCGTAGGTCAGGCGGCCCAGGCGGCCGGCCTGCACCGGGTGTGGACGACGGAGTTCAGCGGACGGGATGCGCTCATCCGCTCCCTCGCCCTCGGCATGAGCACATCCACGCTTCACGTCGGGACCGGGATCGCCTACGCCTTCACCCGAGCACCGCGCACCGTGGCGGCGGCCGCCCTCGATATCGCCGAGCTCACCGGAGGGAGGTTCACCCTCGGCCTCGGCGCCGGGACCCGCGGGCTGCGGCGAAGCTACGGCGTTGAGGACTTCGAGCCCCCGAGCACCCGGCTGGTCGAGGTTGTCGGGCAGATTCGCTCCACCTGGGCCGAAGCCGCGTGGGCACGCTCCGTCGCACCACCGCAGATCGCGATCGCCGGGGTGAACTCCATCATGCTGCGCGATGCCGCCGAACATGGTGACCGCGTGGTCATGCACCCGCTCTGCCTCGTGCAGGGGCACCTCGCTGATCGTGTCGTCCCCGCACTGGCCGAGGGCGAGCAGCGTCGTGGGAACGGACGGGCACGACTGTCTGCCTGGTGCATCACCGCCATTGACGCGAGTACAGACGCGGCGCAGGCACAGGCGCGCCGGCAGCTGGCGTTCTACGCCTCCACCCCGGGCTATCGGACGGTGTTCGAGGGCGGGCCGTTCGAGGAGCGGATCGCCCAGCTCCGAGAGGAGTTCCGTCTCGATCCCACCCCCGACCTCAGCACCCTGTCAGCCCTCATCCCCGACGAGCTGCTGGCCGAGGTGGCAGTCTGGGGCACTCCCGACAGCATCACCTCCGCGGTGGCACGCATGGAGGAACGGCTCGCCGCACTCGATGTCGACGAGATCGTCTTCCAGACGGTGAGCAGTGACGATGATGAGCGCGGCATGCGCGCCATCATCAGCAGCCTGGGACCTGCGCGACGGGACAACAGGTGAGCGCACCACCGCTGCGGCCTCGACCCGGGTGGGCCAGTGCCACCGGTGTCGCGCAGCTGCCTGCGGTGGCCGTCGGCGATGTCAGCATTCGCGTTCACCTTGAGGAGTGCCTCGCCCGCTACTGCTGGGGATTTGATGAGCGGCTGTCGGACACACTCGCCGACTGCTTCACCCCGGATGCCATCTGGAGCGGCCATGTCATGGGCGAGACCCAGATCGGTCCCTTCACCGGTCGCGAGCAGGTCCTCACCTGGCTCACCGGCTTCTGGCCCTATCAGCGTGACCAGCGGCGTCACATCATCACCACTATGACCGTGACGGCACTCGGAGAGACTCCATCAGGCACACCCACTGCTGAGGCCCACGCCTACCTGCTGCTCGTTGGCACGAAGCGGCGTACGACGACCCTGGAGTGCTCCGGCCTCTATCGACTGTCCTTCTCCCAGGAGGTGGATGGCCAGTGGCGGATCAGTCATCTCACCGCCGGATTCGACTCCCCGTTCTGGAGCGGCGAGGTCGAGGACATGGAACCGTGGGTGCGTCAGCTGTTCGGCATCACCGCGCACCGGCCGTCGTGAACCTCAGCAGCAGGAACCCGCGGGTCCACGTGAGCACCGTGCTTCCGGTCGCGCTGCGACTTGTCACGGCCGCAAGAAATGTCTCCGGTCGATCTCGAAAGAGACCGACCGACGCAGGGTCTTGCTGCTGGCGGCATCAATGACCGCCACTTTGGACTCACGGGCATCCTCTCGCACGACCGCGTCACGCGCGCGATGCCAGCACGATGAGACCGAGGGCCACGGCGTAGCGATGACCCAGCCGACCGGCGACATCGGCACGGGCCGGCCGACACCCCGGGAAGGCGTCCCTGAGCGCCTGACTGATCTCCGAATCGCCGACCGGGCCGCCGACAGCGATCACGGTGCTGCCGTGTGTCACCTCTGATCCCAGCGCATGGGCTGCCCGTGTCAGGCCGCGGCCGAGTACCTCCTGTTTGAGCCGCAGTCGCAGCAGCCGCCACTCCGAGGGACTGAGCAGGCGATGGAATGGCAGCGGTCCAGCAGGCCCCGGAGTCACCAGCCAGCCGACCGTGCCATTCGGTGCGGGATGCTCCAGGAATCGGCGTACACCATCCTCACCTGCCGTCACGAATGGAGATTCAATACGCGCGCATGGGCCGCGCTTGACCCATTCGGCCTGACCGTGGCTAATGCCGAGTGCCCCCTCCACAGCGATCGTCAGCAGATCGCCAGCACCGGCGTGCACGACCTGTGTGCCATCGGGTGCGATGACATCGATCGTGCCTCCACCGATATCGACGACGAGTGCGTCCTCGGATGCAAGCGGTGTGGTGAGCGCGCCGACCCGCGCAGCAGCGGCTTCGCTCGACACTTCCACCATCGACCGTTCCGCAAGCTCAGGAAGGGCCGTTGAACCTGATGCCGAGGCTAGCGACGCCAGGGCGAGACCTTCCGGGGTCAGGCACGCGAGGTGACAGTCCCGCACGATCCCGGCAAGGTCGATGATGCGGACGTCGGCAACGAGTTCAACATGCGTGGGCGTACGCCGAACCGCGATGACACGGCCATGATCCATGTCCATCCACCGAGCGGCCTCACGAGCACTCACAGCGCGTCCATCATCACAGATGAACTCTGGACGTGAGGGTGTGGTCGCTGAGAGCGGAAGCGATTCGTGTGTGCTGGGTGATGCCAGCTGTCGGCCGATGACAGCGACCCGACGTCCCTGCACGGCAGCGGATGTCAGCGCTGCGTCCTCCAGATCGCCAGCGTCGAGCCTGAGTGCACGACCGAGGGCAAGCGGGTCACTCAACTGCTGGATTGCGACTCCTTCATCACCCACTTCAACGGCGACAAGATCGCACGCCATCACCTCAGGGATGTCAACACCATCGATGACAGGGAGCGGTTTGGGAAGTCGTCGGCTGACGAGAACTGCCTCATCCCCGGCGAGGAGAACCGCTCGCACGTCAACACCCGCGGTCAGCCAATCGTGAATGACAGCCACGGTGGCACGGAAGCCGAGCGGGTCGGCGGCGACCGCGATGATGGGCTCGGTCGTGAGATCGGGTGATGGCAGATGGGTCATGTCGACGACCGCGGAGTCGATGAGCACAGGACGGCCGACGGCACTGCCCGTCCCACCGACCGAGGTGGCGCCGCAGTCGAGGATTCGGAGCCGGCCACCCGCGGACGAGTCCGGCGCGATGAGCCATCGGACGGTCGTCACGGGCGCCAGCGGTGCCATCGCGAGGTGATCGACGCGGCGACCGATCTGCCGCTCGAGTCGCTCGAGCAGGCGAAGCGCTGCTCGGATGGAACTGGATGAGCCCTTGGGGCCCGCGGTTGGGGTGCGATCCCAGGCGAGTGGGTGCGGCTGCTCATCCTTCGCCGTCACGTCGGCGATCACGATCTCGGTGGTCGAGTTCCCGATGTCGACACCGGCGATCAGGGTCACGTCAGCAGGCCACGACGCCGGTATACCTCCGCGGCCTCACGCACCAGTGCTGCGGTGCGACCGGCCCCTCGACCCGCGAGCGAATCCGCGCGCGCCATGAGGTCGTGATAGGACGACCGACCGGGTCTCAGGGCCTCGTAAATCTCGAGGACCTCCTCATCCGTGAGGTCCACCAACTCGGCGGCACGACGGAAGTTCTCGGCCAGCTGCGGGTTGCCATGATCTTCTGCGACCGCGGCCTGATGCTCCAGAGTCTCCGGGTGGATGCGGATGTCCTGTGCCGCAAGGTCACCGGCCCGCAGCGCCGCGAGGGAAATCGCATCAGCCTCAGGTCCGGAGCGTGCGCGAGCGGTCATGACTCCACCTCCGTGAAGCGGAGCTCTTCAGCGGGGGCATCGGCGACACAGAAGTTGCGTTCGATCGCCACGAGCGAGACCACCTTTGTGTGATAGCGCGCCTCGATGGCCTCATCGGAATAGGGATTGCGAGCCGGCTCGGGCGTCGCTCCCTTGGCATGACGACCAGCATTGAGTCCGAGCTGTCGGTAGAGCGCCCGTGTGATCGTGGGTGCAACGCTGTAGAGCTCGAGATTGGCCAGCGGTGTGAGATCGCGTCTGTGGATGAGGGCCGTGCCCTTGGCCTGCAGACCGATCGCGATGCCTGAGCCGGCGAGTCGGGCAGCCGTGAGGCCGATCTGGCCGAGGTCGAGGGTGGAGTTGATGCGTACGATCCGCCCGGTGCAGCCCTCCTCCTCCAGACCCGCGAGCAGCTCTCCGAGCACCTCGTCCACGTGCAGGCCCGACAGAGTCATGTAGATCGCCCGACCCGTCGCGGGCGACACCCCGATGACCACCTCGCGGGGATCAAAGCTGGGCTGAGCGGGACCTACCACGGTGAAACTGTGCGTGCGGTGCTGCGCCTGCTCATGACGCAGGTCATCGACGGAGCGCGCCTGCCGGACGTGGTCGATCTGTGCCTGGCGCTCCGGGCTCGGCGCGTAGCCCGTTCCCGCACCGCGGGAGTCATTGGGGTCGGTCACCAGCGACAGAACCTGCATCTCCTCGGTGAAGATCGCACTCGTCTGCAGGTAGTCGCCGGTCACTCGCGCTCGCAGCATGGCAAGCAGTCGCTCCGCTTCCACCTCAAAACCACACTGGTCAAGTGCCTCAATAACGTCCAGCATCGTCAGACCACTGTCGCGAATCACACGACTGGCGTTGAGCGGCAGCATGAGATCAGCAGCGGGGATGTCCTTTGACCCAGCAGCATCCACTGCCTGCTCCGCCCAGTCATCACTGAAGTCGGCCAGGCCCAATGTTGTATAGACCGCGCGCACCGCAGCCACAGCACGACGCCTGAGAGATTCCACGGTGTCATGGTCCGCGGTACGCAGACCACCATCCACTCCCCAGTCCCGCTGCATGATGAGGTAGTCATCAATGTCCTCAGCATTCCACTGACTCGGGCCGAACATGTTGTCGTAGCGCTGAATGGAGCCGAATCCGCTGCAGATGAAGTCCGTTCCGGCGATGAAGATGGGGTGGGTGCGAGAGGTTCGACGCACCTCAGACTCCGACATGAGCGCATCATTGCCAGTGCACGCCTCAAGATTGCGCATCATCACCATCAGGTTCTCCGCCATGAGAGAGCGCACCCCTCCGGGCACAGAGCCAGCAACAGATGCCGAGTCGATTCCGCCATTCTGCACCCCCTGCGCACCGATTGCGCGAGCCAGCGCAACGCAGCGTGCTTCAAGGTAGAACATGCTGCACTGCTCAGCCCCTCCCATGAGCGCTTCAGCTCCGCCGCCGGACGTCACCCGCATCTTGATCCCTCGACTGGCGTACGCCGATGTCAGGAACGCCTTCGACCACGGAGTGTCATCGCCGTCGATAAAGATCTGCTCGGTTCCGTAAAGGGACACAGTCTCGGCATAGGACACCAGTCCACGCATCCCAAGCTGCAGTTCGATGGCCTCTTCGACCGAGCACTGGACGAGCACACCGGGCGAGCCGACTGCGGCACCGACACTGACCGCGATGGCATTGGAGGGCGCATCACCGAGCACTGGAACAGTCGTCTCGACCTCCCGGAAGCCGAAGGCCGCGGCCGTCGCAGCGTCGGCGGCCAGGAGTAGAGGGTCGTCAGAGCGGTTTGTCACATGTGCCTGATTGCTCGGGGTGCGCCGGGCTCGCATCTTCGTCATGGCAATGACGAGCTCGGCGGGAGTCAGCAGCGCGAGGGTGCGGGCGAGTTTCGCCGGGGTCATCCCCGCGGCCAGTCGCACGATCTCACGACGAGGCACGTCAGGGCTGACCACCTTGCGCGCCAGATCGAGATCATCGAGCGACATGGCCTCGTCCGCCATTGTCAGGTCCAGACCGTGGTCCGTGATGAAGGTGTCGATGAGATCGAAGTCCTCCCGCAGGCGCCCATCCATCTCGATGACGACACCCTCGCGCACGACGAGAGAGGGAGGCGGATCTCCCGGTGAGTGGAAGGCGACGAGACCCAGTGCCGAGTTGGTGACTGCCAGCCCATCGAGGTTGACCCGCTGGGCATCCATGAAGCGGAAGCGCCCGATGGTCACCGCTGGGACTCCGCTTCCGCGAAGACCACTGCAGCGGCAGCGGCGATCCCCGCGTCCTGCGCTGCCGTCCCGCCGCTCACACCGATGCCACCGACCACGCGGTCCTGCGACCACAGCGGCAGTCCTCCGGCGAAGGCGATGTAGCGCCCGCCATCTGCGGCATACATCCCGGCCAACTCGCCGCCGGGTGCCACGAGGTCCGCAAGATCCGCGGTGGCAATCCGGTGGGCCACCGCGGTGTAGGCCTTATCACGCGCAAGGACTGGGCCAGCAATCTCTGCGCCATCCATCCGAGCAAATGCGACAAGGTTCCCGCCCGCATCAACGACGGCAATCGACACGGCCGCACCCACAACCGTGGCCTCTGACCTGGCCGCGGCGATCATCGCCAAGGCGAGTTCGAGATCAAGTTCCATCCGCATCACGTGGGGCATGGCTTCTCCGGGTGATCGGGGGTGGACGGGTGCTCACCCGAGGGTGAACGGTCACGCGGGCGGGATGCGTCATCGCATCCCGCCCGCGTGGACATGAAGGCGGGATCAGAGCCGCTCGCGCGCCTCCTCAACCGTGGTGCGCCCGATCTCGGCATAGATCTCAGGCTTCGCCTTCTTGACGTAGAGGGCGTAGACGACACCGATCACCACGATGGCCAGGATGTACCACGGCATGAGCGTGAACACGAGGCTGTCTGCTGCCAGACCCGCGGCAAAGTTCCGGTTGTCCCACAGCAGCCACAGGGCATAAAGCATGCCCACGGCACCGATGATCGGGGCGATCAGGGTGGTGAACACATTGCCCTTGTGCGCCTTGCGCCCCCAGAAGTAGCCGATGACGGCGATTGAGCAGATTGTCTGCACAATCAGAATCATCGCGGTTCCAATGAGGGCCAGAAGGCCGTAGACGTTCACGTAGGGAACAAGTGCTGGGACCGACTCCCCACCGACCATGACGACGGTGAAGAGAAGGAACAGCACACACAGAATGATCGTGATCACACTCTGCGTGAACGACGCCCATGCCGGAGATCCGTGCTTGGCATTGATGCTGCCAATCGTGCGGCGCAGGAACCCGGAGGAACTCTCACGACCAAGGGCGTAGATGTAGCGCGATGCCGCATTGTGGAACGCCATCGCACAGGCGAAGGAGCCGACGACGAGGAGGACCTTGTAGATGTTGGTCATCACCCCGCCGAGGTTCGCGGTCACGAGGTTGAGCCAGAGGTCCACCGGCGAGGCACCGGCCGACACCTCGACCGAGCCCTTGGCCCCGTTGCCGACGACGACCATCCACGACATGAAGGTGTAGAAGAGGCCGAGGCCGATGACCGCGATCAGGGTCGCCCGCGGGACGATCCGCTTCGGGTTCTTGGACTCCTCTCCGTAGACCGCCGTGGTCTCGTAGCCAACCCATGACCAGAAGGCGAAGAAGATGCCGATGGCAGCGACGCCGGCAGCCACGCCGGAGCCGAAGGCATTCTCCTGCAGGGAGGCGAAGGCATTCTGCGGCGGGACAGTGGAGCCGAAGAGGTAGCCATCCGGCCCGCCCTTGAAGAGGACCGAGAGTCCCAGCGCCAGCAGCAGGACGATCTCGAGGACGAGGGTGATGCCGAGGACGCTCGCAGCCAGAGTGATCTTGAAGTAGGTGAGCAGCGCAATGACCGCGATTCCAATGATCGCCACGATGATCCACGGAACGTCCAGACCCAGCGGCTTGAAGACGTAGTCGCTGGCGAAGTAGGCGAAGCCGCCGATGAGGGAGCCCTCAAAGATGATGTAGGCGACGGCTGCGACAAGGCCGGACACCATGCCGGTGACCTGCCCCAAGCCCTGGGAGATGAAGCCGTAGAACGCTCCAGTGGTCGTGATGTGTCGTGCCATCGCGACATAGCCGATCGTGAAGATCGTGAGCACGATGGTGGCGAAGAGGTAGCCACCGGACACCCCGATGCCGTTGCCGTAGCCCACGGCGATCGGGACGTTGAAGCTCATGGCCGTAATCGGGGCGGCATTGGCTACCGCCATGAAGAGCACGCCGATGAGTCCGACTGATCCGGCCTTGAGTCGGGCCGCATCCTTCGCGCTCACAGCGTGATCTCCCGGATTCGCCGGGGTGCTTCCAGTCGACATGGCTTCCTTCCTGGTCGGGTGGGGCCGACGGTCGGGGCGACCGCCGGAGTCGCGGCACCTGCCGCTGCGGGCGCAGTATGTCGGCCGGGGAATGGACCGAACAACCGATTTGCCGAAATCCGTCCCCGTGTTTTCGCGATGGAAGGGGGGTCTGCACGGGCGAATCATGGTTGACAAATGGCATGGTTCTGGTATTTTCCCGGTTTGGAGGTGGTGACCATGTCCGAGCCTGAGGCACCGGCGTACGACTATGGCGTCTTCTCCTTCGCCTCCAAGGACGAGGTCCTCGCCAAGGCGAAGGAGTACTGGAACCCGGGCAAGACCCAGTTCTGGATCGACTCGGGTGTGCCCCTCGTCATCGACCGCCGCGAGGACTACTTCCTCTACGACATGACGGGCAAGCGCCTCATCGACACCCACCTCAACGGCGGGACCTACAACCTCGGTCATCGCAATCCGGAGGTCGTCCAGGCCATCACGCTCGCGATGCAGCACTTCGATATCGGCAATCATCACTTCCCGGCCCTCGCCCGAACCGCTCTTGCTGAGGCCCTCATCTCCAGTGCTCCCCGCGGGCTCACGAAGGTCATCTATGGGTCCGGGGGCGGCGAGGCCATTGACATCGCGCTCAAGACCGCCCGCCACGCCACCAAGAAGCGCAAGATCCTGTCGATCATCAAGGCCTACCACGGTCATACGGGGCTCGCGGTCGGCACCGGTGATGAGCGGTTCTCCACTCTCTTCCTGTCCGACCGCCCCGAGGAGTTCCCGCACGTCCCGTTCAATGACCTCAACGCCATGGAGGATGCGCTCAAGGCGCGCGATATCGCCGCTGTCATCCTCGAGACCATTCCCGCGACCTATGGCTTTCCCCTCCCCGAGCCAGGCTATCTGGAGGGTGTCAAGAAGCTGTGCGAGCAGTACGACGCCCTCTACATCGCTGACGAGGTCCAGACCGGCCTGATGCGCACCGGTGAGCTCTGGGGCATCACCAAGCACGGAATCGAGCCGGACATCCTGGTGACCGGCAAGGGCATCTCCGGAGGCATGTATCCCATCGCCTGCGTGCTCGTGAGCGAGCGCTGCGCCGGATGGCTGACCGAGGACGGCTTCGGCCATATCTCGACCTTCGGCGGGGCAGAGCTCGGCTGCATCGCCGGGATCAAGGCATTGGAGATCTGCTCCCGACCGGAGACACGGTCGATGGTCCACTACATCTCCGACCTCGTCGGCCGGCGGCTTCGCGACATTCAGGCGCTCTACCCCGACTGGCTCATCGGCATCCGGCAGAACGGTGTCGTCATCGGCCTGGAGTTCGCCCATCCCGAGGGCGCGAAGTACGTCATGCGACATCTCTACGAGAACGGCGTGTGGGCCATCTTCTCAACTCTTGATCCGCGAGTCCTGCAGTACAAGCCGGGCATTCTGCTCAAGCCCGAGATCGCCGACGAACTCCTCGACCGCACCGAAGTGTCCATTGGTCGCGCCTATCGCGAGGTGCGTGCGGGCGGACGGAGGGCGTCATGAGCGAGACGATGGCGGGCATCCCCATCGCCCCGGCCGGTGTCCCTCGGGGACGCGCCATGGTGGAGCGTGCCGAATGGGCGGCTCGCGCCTTCGCGGCGTACGACGTCAGCGCGGTGAAT
>CAZLHZ010000051.1:0-3143 GCA_964559285.1 uncultured Actinomycetes bacterium
AGACAGTTGACGAACCGTCGATGCGAACCTCACCGGAGACCTCAGTGGGGGAGGGCTCTGGGGCCGCTGAGGAAGTCGGTGCTGCCGAGGAACTAGTTGCAGATGATGAGGAAGCTCCCCCGCCGCCGCCGCAGGCCGCGAGCGTGAGTGCTGCCGTCATGGAGATGGCCGCGATGACGGCCGTGCGGGTGTAGGTCACCCTGGTCCTCCTTTGTCGCCGCGCGACCCGGTGCCGCGCGATTGGAGCAAATCTAGGGAGGTCACCTTGACCAGCGGGGACGTCCACATGAACTCCGGGTGAACGGCCTTCGAAGGTTCAGGTCAGCTCAGGGCGCTGTTCGCAGCTCGCCACCCTCATGGTGCTCCACCTCGCAGATGGTGAGGGTCGCTCGACCCAGCGTTCGATGGATCGCAAGGAACGCACCAGGCTGCAGGCGCGGACTCACCTCCGCCGGACAGCCCGCGACCTCACTCAGTGTCCTGACCCAGGCCGGCATCACCGGTCGGTGGCTGCACACGACGATCGGCTCGGGCACGCGGAGCAGCTCACGCATGCGCGCTATCGACTCCTCCGGCGCCCCGCGATGCCCCTCCTCACTCAGCAGCGGCTCCGCCACCACGTCGATGCCCGCCGCTACGGCAAAGGGGCGCACCGTCTGCCGGCAGCGCACCGAGTCGGATGAGTGCACCCTGGTGACGCCGTACGCCGCAAGCAGGGGCACGAGCGCCTCGGCCTCCTCAAAGCCCTGGGGGGACAGCAGCGGCCTCAGCTGGTCATCGGGGCCGGCGAAGTCCACGCGCTTGGTGGCCGTCGTGTGGCGCAGCAGGATGAAGGGCACGGTTGTGGGACGCACCGCGGCGTGAGCGATCAGCTCGATGTCACGCTCATAGGACGCCAGATCAGCCACCTGCTCGATCGGCACCCAGCGTCGATCATCGATTTCACGGTTGGGTCGGAACCCGGTGTCACGCCCGACCTCGGCCAGCCAGTAGTCCACCGTCTTCGCACTCGACGCCGTGACGTAGCTCTGCCGCGGCAGTGGGGAGCGCAGCACCGGAATGATCCCCGACTCCTCGACACACTCGCGCACTGCTGCGGCAACGACGTGCTCACCCGGATCGAGTTTCCCCTTCGGCAGGGACCAATCCGCGCGATGCGGACGATGGACGAGCAGCACCTCACGTCCCATTGCTCCTTCACGCAGCATGACGACGCCTGCGGCACGCACGAGCGCGCTGGTGATCGTCATCCGCGTGCGGCCGCCTTGCCGGACAGCACATCCGCCTTGCGCGCCGCCTTGACCACGTCACGCCAGGCGCCGACGAACTCAGCCCGTGCTCGGCTCTGGCGCGCGGTTTCCTCCGCGCGCAGCAGTCCGAGGGCGTACGCCGATCGCGGGTCGATGCCCGACTGGTCCGCGAGCTGCTCCATGAGGGCACCGCTGAGGCAGGCATCCTGATGCTCGCCGAGGATCTCCGTCACCTGCTCCAGAGCCTCGGCAAGATCCTCGAATCGACGGCCGACCACGGGCGAGACTGCTTCCGCGGCATAGCGCGCGCGTTTGGCCAGCAGTCTCACCTCATGCCAGTGCTCACTCGGGGTGTCCGGTGTCAACAGTGCGACGGCGCGCGACAGCTTGGACACGCGCGTGCGGACGCACGGCGGCAGCACCTCGCGGCACGGGCGTGCAGCGTCCTCGGTGAGGGGCGGCGTGACAGCGGCGGCCACGAGGGTGCACATGAGATCGGCGTACCTGCTCGACCTCACGACCGCGTCCACCTGCGAGTCGGGGTCACTGTCGCCGTTGACGAACCAGGGGTCGATGACGGCTGCTGCGTGCTCGCTGAGCGCGGGTGACAGGGACAGGAGATGGTCCGTCATGCGGGCGTGCAGGACCTCGCGATCGCGTGCATCGCCGAGCTCACGGGCAAGCCACGCGAGGTCATCGCGCAGCGGTGTGGCCCACTCGGCATCGACGAGCGACTCAAAGGTCCGCAGTCCGGCGCGCAGACGTCGACACGCGACCCGCATCTGGTGCACCGCATCCGGCAGCCGACGACGCCATCGGATGTCCTGCCACAGGAGGCGGCGGACATGCGTCGCGATGAAGGCGCGCACCATGTCACCGGCGGGGTCCTGTCGGTGGGGCCACGCGGGCTCCGGCACATCCGGGGGCGCTGCCGCCGCTGGCCCGAGGGCACCAGCCGCCTTGCTCACGCTGCTCGGGGTGGCGCCTGCCGCGACCAGCAGGGCCACCACCTCCGCCATCAGCTGCTCGTCGATGACCCCGTCGACCGCGATGCCCTCGACCTCAATCTCGCGGAAGCGCTCCACGGGGGTGCCGCCGTGCACGATCTCGACCACATCGTCGACGAGTTCCACGACGGGTTGCTCATCGCCGTTGCGCAGGAGATAGGGCTGGCGCTGGGTGCGGACCGTGACGAGTGGATGGAGCGGGGCGCCACGCAGGAGCACTGTCACGAGATCGACGAGTTCGATCGGGGGATCACCAATTTCACCGTGGGCAAGTGGGACGTGGATCTCATCCCGGGTAGTCCCCGGGGCCCCTGCAACGGGGAGCTTGAGGTGCCATCCAGCATCAGGGCCACCCTCTCGCCGACGCAGGGTGACTCCCCATCGGATGAGAGTGAGGTCCTCGGTGTCGTGATAGACGGCGGTCATGAGCCGCGGCGGCGCCTGCTCGACCGCAACCACACCCCAGGTCTCGGCCGTCAGGGCCGGAAGCCGATAGAGCGCATGCACCCTCAGCTTGTGCTCAACCTCGCGCTGGCTCACGGGACGCGAAGTGGGGGCAGGTGTCGCGATGTGCGCCGATGGCGCTGCCGGCGTAGCACCCGTGTCCTGCGTCGGCACCTGATCACCCACGGCGGTGCATGACGGCGATGAGAGTCTCCTGGTGATCCCGCAGGCGCTGACCTTCGGCATCACGCACATGCCGGGTCCAGACGCCATCACTGTCGAGATGCCACGACGCCGTGCCGGGATCGAAGGCGAGATCGAAGACGGCGGCGATCTCCACCTTGTGCTCGGGAGCCGAGATGCGCACCAGAGTCTCCACCCGCCGGTCAAGGTTGCGGTGCATGAGATCTGCCGAGCCGATCCACACCTCGGGGTCACCGCC
>CAZLHZ010000051.1:3246-3868 GCA_964559285.1 uncultured Actinomycetes bacterium
GCGCGGTAGAGGGCATCGATGACGCGTTCGTCCACCACCGAGTTGCACTTGAAGCGAATTCTCGCCAGACGTCCCTCGCGGTGGTGCTCGATCTCCCGCGCGATGCGCTCGATGAGCCCATCGCGCACCGAGTGCGGTGCGACCAGGAGGCGTCGATAGGTCGTGTTCATGCTGTAGCCCGATAGGACGTTGAAGAGGTGGGAGACATCCTCACCGATCTCCGGGTCAGCGGTGAGCAGTCCGAAGTCCTCGTAGAGCCGGGCCGTCTTCGGGTGGTAGTTGCCGGTGCCGAGATGGCAGTAGCGCCGCAGCTGGTCACCGTCGTCCCGCACCACCATCGAGAGCTTGCTGTGCGTCTTCAGGCCGACCAGTCCGTAGACGACGTGGACTCCTGCCTCCTCCAGTTTTCGTGCCCAGTCGATGTTGTTCTGCTCATCGAAGCGCGCCTTGATCTCCACGAGGGCGAGCACCTGCTTGCCCATCTGCGCCGCGGTGATGAGTGCATCGACGATGGGTGAGTCGCCGCTGGTGCGGTAGAGGGTCTGCTTGATGGCCAGAACATGCGGGTCGACCGCGGCCTGTTCCAGGAAGAGCTGGACGCTCGTGGAGAACGAGTCGTAGG
>CAZLHZ010000051.1:3878-10032 GCA_964559285.1 uncultured Actinomycetes bacterium
AACGTCATGCTCGCGCACGGCGGCGAGAACATCCGGGGCCGCGGACGACTCCACTCCGGTGAGCTCCGGGCTGGTGCGGGCAACGAAGGCGCGCTGCTTGAGGTCCTCGCGGTCCAGCCGGTAGACCGACCACAGGCCGGTCAGGTCGAGCGGACCCGGGATGCGCACCACCTCCTGCTCACTGACATCGAGTTCGCTGATGAGCAGTTCGAGGACATGCGGGTCGATCGACTCCTCGACCTCCAGGCGCACGGGAGGGCCGAATCGGCGGCGCATGAGCTCTCGCTCCAGTGCCTGGAGGAGATTCTCAGCATCGTCCTCCTCCACCTCGACGTCCTCGTTGCGGGTGACCCGGAAGGCGTGGTGCTGCAGGATCTCCATGCCCGAGAACAGCTCACCGAGATGCGCCGCCATGATGTCCTCGAGCGGCACAAAGCGCTGGTGACCGACCGTGACGAAGCGCGGGAGCAGCGGGGGCACCTTGACGCGTGCAAAGAGCTCATGGCCCGTCTCCGGGTTGCGGACAACGACCGCGAGATTCAGCGACAGGCCGGAGATATACGGGAAGGGGTGCGACGGGTCGACCGCGAGCGGAGTGAGGATGGGGAAGACCCGATCGCGGAAGAACGCGTCCATCGCCTCACGTTCGGCATCGGTGAGGTCCTCCCAGCGCAACAGCTGGATCCCCGCTGCAGACAGTGCCGGTCGCACCTGCCGTCGGAACACGTCCGCATGCTCTGCCTGAAGCTCGCGGGCTCCTCGCCAGATCGCCTCGAGGACCTCACGCGGCATGAGGCCGCTGGCCGCGCGAACCGCGATGCCGGTCGCGATGCGCCGCTTGAGACCGGCCACCCGGACCATGAAGAACTCATCGAGGTTGCTGGAGAAGATGGCCAGGAACTTCGCCCGCTCCAACACCGGCAGGGTGGCATCCTCCGCGAGCTCGAGAACGCGGCGGTTGAAGGCCAGCCAGGAGACCTCACGATCGAGGAATCGGTCCTCCGGAAGGGCCTGCTCCTCGGGGCCCGCCCCCGCCATGTCGTGCATGGCCCGATGATGACACACCGACCCTGAACGGCCGATGGCCTTCAGGCATCAGCCTCGCGAACCTCCAGTGCCGGCGCGGGCCCTGACAGCTGGTCCAGCATGCGATCCACATCGGCCAGAATCGAGCTGCTCAGGAGCAGGGCACCGGTGTCGTCGAGCGACTTGATCGTGCTCACCGTCTCCTCGCGTGTGTCAGCGGCCGCCTCGACGGCCTGCAGCACACCGGTGTCGGCCTCTCCGTCGTCCACGACCTCGGGCAGGGCGGCCGCGTGGAGCAGCATGGCGGTGCCGGTGGTGCGCAGCAGGGCCCCCAGCGCGGGTGGGACCGTGTGCTGTCCCGTGCCGACCGCATCGAAAAGACCCCGAGCGATGTCGTTCACCTGGTCGCACGAGTGCAGGAGAACGTCGTACTGACTGGCGATCTGTCGACCGTGCCGGGAGCGCATCGCGACCGTGAACCGCGACGTCACACCGTGCGACTCGAGGTCCTTGCGCAGGGCACGGACATCACGGGCAACAACGCGACTCTCGATGAGCCACTTCTCGGCCAAGGCGCGGTCGTATCCGCGAGGCGCGACGGTGCCGATCTCATCGAGCAGGGCACCGATCCGCTGTGCCAGTTCGGACATCGAACGGGTGAGCCGGTCCGAGGGCTTCTCGGGATGGGCAATGAACGACAGGGTGATGCCGACAACGACGCCGATGAGCGTGGCGATGATGCGCTGGATGGCGAGCTCGCTGGTGAGCTGATCACCGAGGACATAGAGGAAGATCGCGGTCGCGGGGATGGCCAGGGACCCTTCGGGACCGAGCCGCAGCAGTCGGCCGATGATGAGCGACACCGCCACGAGGACGGCCACGGTCCACAGGTGCAGCCCCCAGATCTCATAGAGCCCCCAGGCAAGCAGCAGTGCCGCGGTGGTGGCGAGCAGGAGATTGAGACCGGACTTCAGTGAGCGGTGCACCGAGAGGGTGACGGTGAGGATGGCGCCGAGGGCCGCGGCGACGGGGCTGCCGACCCCGATGGCAAGCGAGGCAAGCCATGCGACGGCAGCGGCACCAGCGGTGACGGCGATGAGCCAGGCGGTCGTCCAGCTCTCGGCGAGAACCCGGGCCGGAATCCGCAGCGGACCGGGTTCGCACCGCTCAAGAAGGAGATCGAGCCGATCCTGCACGATCCGGGCAACCGGGCGCCGCGGTGGCGTGCGGCCCGTCGCGGAGGGAGTCAACGGTGCCTGAGTCGCACGGGGCTCGCTCGTCGGGGAGGTCACGGCGAGTCAGACGCTGACCACCCTGCGGATGTTCCCGCCGCCGCCGGTCAGCCTCGTCACACCACCCGGTTGGCCCCCTATCCTGCGGCCATGGCCCCCTCATCCCGCGCCAGCTCAGGGCACACCCCCGCCTCACCGGCGCCGGCCTCCCCTCGGCAGTGGCGATCGCTCATCGGGCTCTGCCTCGTCACGGCACTGGTCTGGGTGACCGCGTCGGATATCTCGATCGCCCTGCCGGCCATCTCCGCCGATCTCGGCGGCTCGATGGACACCCTCCAGTGGGCTGTCAACGGCTACTTCCTCGCCGGCGCCTTCATCATCGTCGGCGGGCGCATCGGGGATATTGCCGGTCGCCGGCTCGTCTTCGCCGCCGGGACCCTGCTCGTCATCGTCGGCTCGATCATCGCGGGCCTGTCCGGCCTCAGCGGGTCACCCCTCATCCTCATTCTCGGCCGGATCATCGAGGGCATCGGCGCGGCCGCGATCCTGCCGACGGCCCTGGCCATCATCGCGGTGACCTTCCACGGCCGGCAGCGTGAGACCGCCATCGCGGCGTGGATTGCGACCTGCTGGGGCGCTCAGGCCGTGGGACCCCTCGTCGGCGGTGCCATCGTCGACAGCATCGGCTGGACCTGGATCTTCTGGATGAACGTGCCGCTCGGCTTGGCCGCCCTCGTCCTCGTATGGCGCACCACGAGTGAGAGTCGTGAGATGTCCGGGTCTCGTCGAGTCGATGTACCCGGTGCGCTCGTGCTCGTGCTCGCGATCGTGCTGCTGTGCTACGCCCTCACGGCTGCCGACAATGTGAGCATCGCGGTCTTCGCGATCCTCATCCTCGGCTCAATCCTGTCCTTCGTCGGCTTCGTACTCATTGAGCGGCGTACGCCGAACCCGGTGGTCGTCCTGTCGATCTTCCGCAATCGGCGATTCGATGGCGCCACTGCGGCGAACCTCATCGCGAACATCGTCTTCGGTGCCGCGATCTTCTTCATGTCCCTCTACCTGCAGGTGGTGGAGGGCTTCTCAGCCATCACCGCCGGTGCCCTGCTGCTGCCGGCCACGATCCCGATCCTCGTGCTCAATCCGCTCGGCACCTGGCTGCATCGACGGTTCGGGCCCGCGCTCCCCACGGCGATCGGTATGGGACTGCTCGCCGTGTCCTGCCTCCTCATGCTTGACCTCAGCGGGTCCTACGTGGAGCTCCTGCCCGCGTTCCTTCTGCTCGGCGCAGGCATCGGACTGCAGATCACGCCGTGCGCGACCGTCGCGGTCGAGGACCCGGGGGCTGCCGGTGAGGGCGTGGCCTCGGGGATCTTCAAGTCCGCGAGCATGATCGGCGGCTCGCTCGGTGTGGCCGCCAGCCCCGCTGTCTTCCACGGCTCAGCACCGCAGAAGATCGAGGAGCTCCTCGGGACGATCACGCCCGATCAACAGACGCTCCAGCGCATCCTTGACGTCCTCACCGGAGGTGCCGCACCCGATTCCATTGCCCCGTTGATTCCGGGACAGGATCCGATCGCGTTCATCACCACCGTGTTTGACTACGCGCTGGGCCGATCGATGTGGCCCTCGATCATCTTTGCCGTCGTTGGCGTGGTGCTTTCAGTTGCGCTCCTGCGGGGCCGTCGCACTCCATCGTCGTAGGAGACGACGGGCACAGCTGACGTAACGCGTGCGTGTCAGGTAGTGCACGCGTCACACCACTGCTGCGGCGACCTCACCCTCCTCCACGAGCAGCGCTGCACCGATTGCACCCGCGTGATCGCCGAGCGCCGCAGTCAGCACCTGAGGTGCTCGACCGGGCTGCACAAGGTGATCCCGCATCACAGCTGCGATGCGCTCCGTGACGGGTGCCCCGAATCGGCAGCCGAGTCCGCCGCCGATGACCACGGCGCTCACATCGAGCAGGTTGACGGCGCTGGCAGCCGCGATGCCGAGCGCCTCGATCGCCTCATCGATGAGCAGGACCGCCATGGGATCGTTCACCGCGAGGGCGCGCGACCACACCCCGCTGGAGAGTCGATCGCGCTTGCGTTCCTCCATGATGGCGAAGAGTCGAGTCGGCTCACCCTCGGTGAGGAGACGACGTGCCCGTGCCTCCATCGCTGCCCGTCCCGCATAGGCCTCCATGCACCCGCGCTTGCCGCAGGCACATCGACGCCCGCCCTGCTTGATGATGATGTGTCCAATCTCGCCCGCAGCGCCGCGACCCAGCCACAGCCGACTGTCGAGGATGAGGCCGCCACCGACTCCGGTGCCCCAGAACATGCCGATCATCGACGTGAATCCGCGCCCCGCACCCAGGCGCCATTCCCCCCAGACTACCGCCTGGACATCGTCGGCGAGCACCACGTGGACGCCGAGCGCCCCCCCGATGATCTCGGCAACCGGGACGACGACCGATCCACCCCACTCCGGCATGTTGATCGAGTTGCCGACCGTGCCCGCAGCGCGGTCGATCTGGCCGGGAGATCCAATGCCGACCCCGGCGAGCTCGCCTTCGACCACGCCAGCGGATGCGAGGGCACCTCGAATCGCCTCAACTACACCCGCGAGCACCCCGCGCGGGCCGTCGTGACGGGGAGTGGCCGTGCGATGCTCGCCAATGACGGTGCTGTCAGGTCCGAGAATGACGGCCTGAATCTTGGTGCCACCGAGGTCGACCCCTGCTCGCACCATGGTTCCTCCGCGTCGTTCGTGTGCAGACTCTAGGGCGCCGCGCGAATCCCTGCCGGTTCACCAGCTGCCGTCGTGGAAGATCACTCGCCCGGCAGCCATCGTGAGTCGACACTTCGGCAGGCGTGGCTCGCGCACAAGATCGGGGAACTCGGGAACGTCCCACACCGCAAGGTACGCCGGTGCGCCGACCGACATCCGTCCACGTCCGTCCAGCTTCGCGGCGCTCCATCCACCGACCGTGTGTGCCGCGAATGCCTTGTCTGCGGTGATGCGCTGCTCGGGAGTGCGATGCAGGACGGCCGCGCGCACCGTGCCCCACGGATCCAGCGGTGTCACGGGTGAGTCCGATCCAAAGGCGAGGAGCACACCGAGATCCGTCATCGAGCGATAAGGATTCATCTCCGCGGCACGAGTGCGGCCCAGGCGTTCGGCGTACATCCCACTCGATCCACCCCAGAGGGCATCGAACACCGGTTGCACGGAGGCATAGATCCGCAACTGCGCCATCATCCGTAGGGCTGCTTCATCGACCATCTCGACGTGTTCAAGACGATGCCGGGCCGCGCTCATGGCCGCGAGACCGACCATGCGTTCGGCCTCTCGGAAGCCTGCGACCACAAGGTCCATCGCGCCGTCACCGATGACATGGAATCCTGCCTGCAATCCCGCGCGCGTGCACGCGACCACGTGATCGCGGATTTGAGCAGCGGTGAGGTAGGCCGCTCCGAGATGAGGCTCATCGGCATAGACCGTACGAAGGCAGGCGGTGTGCGATCCAATTGCGCCATCGGCGAAGAGATCGCCGGCAGCACCGATGGCGCCCAGCTCCTTGGCGCGTTCGACCCCTCCGAGCTCACCCCAGTACCCCACGACGTGAGTGCCCGGCTCCGCGTCCGCGAGTGCGAGCAGGCCAGCGAAGTCCGAGGGACTGGAGATCTGCGGACCGCCGAGCTCATGGAACGACCCAATGCCCAGCTGCGCAGCACGTCGTCGGGTGAGGCGCTGGGCGTGGGTGCGCTGCGCATCGGAGATCGACTCCAGTGCGAAGGCGCGGGCCGCGTGATGCGCGTCGCGGCGCAGCCACCCGGCCGGCTCGAACCCCTCCTTGAGGCGCAGATCAGGGACCGCGTTGATGAGGGCGGTGGAGGCGATAGCCG
>CAZLHZ010000052.1:0-6939 GCA_964559285.1 uncultured Actinomycetes bacterium
CCGGCCTGGCCGATCGCTGCCACTTCGAGGTGGCCGATGCCCTCGCCTGGCAGCCCGCGGAGCCGGTGGATGCGGGGATGACCTGCTTTGTGCTGGAGCACCTCGAGGACCCCAGACTCCTTCTGGAGTCGCTGTCCCGGGCACTGGTGCCCCGGGGACACGCGTTCGTCACCGGGGCGCTCACCGCGGCGGAGAGCGATCACATCTTCGAATTCACCCGCGAGTCCGAACTCCTCCTGCTCGCCGAGGAGTGCGGGCTTCGCGTGGTGGCCAGCCTCAGCGCGAGTCCGCCGAACTACCCCGCGACGATGCACTACCTGCCGCGCTCCATGGCGATGATCGTGCAGAAGCGGGGCGGCGAGATCTGGTGATCGGCGGAGGCGGTTCGCGATGACCTCGGGTGATGCAGCGGCAGCACGTGATGTTCGTGCCGTCGTCCTGCGCACAATGACCGTGGAGCCGCTCATCGATCGTCTCCGTTCGGCCCTGCGGCAGCAGTTGAGCGGTCCTGCCCTCGCGCTCACCGCGACCATCGGGGGCTACCTGTCGAGCATCGAGGAGCTCGACGATGAGCAGCAGCGCGGCCTCGCGACCGCGGATGTCGTCATGGTGATGTGGGAACCACGCGATCTGCTTCCCGACTCCTGGTCGACCATGACAGTTGAGCGTGTCGGCGCGTATGAGGTCGATGCCCATGCCGACCGGCTCTGCACCCGGGCCGCCGACCTCATCGATCAGGTCCGGTCAATGAGCACCGCCACGATCATGTGGCACACCCTCATCGCACCCCAGCGCCTGCGACACGGATCGTCGGTCACCGCAGCACCCACGGCGCTCGCCGAGGTGTGCTGCAGATTCAACGCCTGGCTGCTGGCACGCGCTGACAGCGATCGCTCGCTGAGCGTGGTGGACCTGGGAGCTCTGGCGACGCAGGTCGGCCATGAGACCTTCTTCGACGAGCGCTTCTGGATGAGCTCGCACATGCCGTGGTCCGGGCGCGGGCTGGCCGCGATCGCCGATGCGCAGGCGAGCATCATCACCCGGCAGCTCGGCCGCGTGCGCAAGTGCCTCGTCCTGGACTGCGACGAGACCCTGTGGGGGGGAGTCCTCGACGAGGTCGGCATCGAGGGACTGACCCTCGGCGAGAGCTATCCCGGCAGCGCCTATCAAGCCTTCCAGCACGAAGTGCTGAGCCTGCGCGAAGAGGGCGTGCTGCTCGCCATCTGCTCCAAGAACGACCTCGAGGATGTGCGCGCCGTCTTCGATACACACCCGGGAATGCTCCTGAAGTGGAGCGACCTGTCGGCAGTGCGGGTCAACTGGAACGACAAGGCGAGCAACGTGCGCGAGATCGCAGCGGAGCTCAACCTCGGTGTCGATTCCCTGGTCTTCGTCGATGACCGCCGGCATGAGCTCGACCTTGTCTCCTCGCTGGTCCCGGAGGTGATGTGCATCGAGGTTGATGCAACGCGGCCGAGCCTGCATGCCGCGAGGGTGCGTGACATCCGGTGCTTCGACCTGTCCGAGGGTGGCCTTGCCGACCGTTCTGGTCGGTACGCCGATCAGCAGGTGCGTGCCGCGCTGGCCAGCAGTGCCGTCGATGCGGTGGCATATCAGGCAAGCCTCAATACGGTGGTGAGCCTGCGGACAGCGACAGCATTTGATGCTGCTCGACTTGAGGAGATGGTCCGGCGGACCAACCAGTTCAACACCACGGGTGTGAGGCACTCGGCCGCCGAGATCGCCGCGTGGATCGCTGATCCGGATGTGGACGTGCGCCTGTGTGAGGTCTCAGATGCTGTGGGTGACCTCGGAGTCGTCGGGGCGGTAGTCATCGAGGCGGTGGGATCGGGTGCTCGGATCCGTCTGATGCTGCTCTCCTGCCGGGCCTTCAGTCGCATGATCGAAGCGGCGATGCTGGCAGATGCCCTCGCGGTCGCCCGGCCTCGACTCAGGGGCAGCTCGCTCATGGTCGAGGTTCACGAGACTGCGAAGAACAGGCTGGCACGCGAATTCCTATCGCAGGTGGGCAGCGTGGTGTCGAGTACCGGCCCCAGCGGTGAACCGCACCGCTGGCTCGTCCATCTCGACCCTGCTCTCGTTCAGGGCCAGCTTGAGACGGGCGTATTCACCCTCATGCGTGATGGCATCAAAGTGGACCGCGCCGACATTGCGCAGAGTCTCACGCCATGACTAAGCGTCAGCTTGTCCTGCTCCACCGCGGACGACGGTCACTTCAGCGTCTGGACGAGCAGATTGACCCTGCCGCACTGGAAACAGAGGTGATCGAGCCAGCGAATGGTGATCAATGGTGCGCAGCGATCTCCATGGCTGGTGATGCTGCCCTATGGATCGCGGGGGTTCCAGACTTCACGGTGACAGAAGAGGATGTCGCCCGGATTGCGCAGGCCGTGGCCACTCGGCAGTCGCAGGGACGTCGCACCACCATCGTTGCTGATCGTGAAGAACTCCTGCGATTCACGCTCGGTGAATGTGCGCAGTGGTCACAGGATCTCGTGACCCACCTGAGGTCAGCAGCACCCGGTCTCCGGGAATGCGGTGACGCGCGCACCCTCATGCTTGATGAGTCGAAGGGTGAGCCACATGATCGGAACGATGCTGACGTCACCACAACGGTGATGTCGCTGCGCATCGTCATCGACGATCATACGGCGACCTTCCCGCTGGCCTCGGATCGTGTGCTCGGTCCGCTCCTGATCGACCTGCTCCCGCCCATTGCTCATCTGGAACCTCGAGTCGTGGCCAGCGGGGATACCGCCCGGCTGATCGCCCGCCTCTCGCGCGGGGAGCAGGCTGCTCTGGCCCCCGGACGAGACATTGAGATGGTGGATGCGCGAGTCACCACGCTCGCGCGATCCGCGCACCTCGATCGGGGTGAGCCGTTGGGAGTGGGTACGACCCTGCTCACCGGCCTGAACCTGACGGACTTCTCAGACGGTGGACCAGATGGCCGTGCGATCACCGAGATGGCGGAGTGGCAGACTCGTCTGGACTACCTCGGTTGTCGACAGGCGCTGCGCGGGCGTCGCCTCATCCTGCTGTGGCCCGCTAGGCAGGTCGCGGGCCAGTGGCAGTGGGTTGATGCGCGACAGGGTAAGCGAGGGTTTTCCTCGCCGGATGCCCCTGACTCCTATCGGGAGACTGCTGTGGACATCCTGCGACCCTATGGCCATGTCGTGGCTGTTCTCAGGGATGACGTTCTGCACTGGTCCGGCGGCGCCCAGGGACACGGCACCCTCGCGGTCCTCCTGCAGGAGTTGCCCGTTCCCGTGCCGCAGCTGCATGCGGGATCAACCCCGCTGCGCGAGTCCGTGCGGCCGCGGCTGACGGCTGCCTCTGTGCAGGTGTGTCAGAGCGCGTCGGTCGAGGTGGACGTGCCCGTGGATCCGGCGTACCTCACGCATCTGGCCGATTTGATCGGCACCCGCGCTCCGCACGCGATGCTGATGGGCGATGAAGCGGATCTGGCAACCGACGGTGACGCGGACGAGATGGAGTTCGGCGGTCCGATCGACGTCCTCGGGGGTCGGTTCCCGGAGGAGAATCTGGCCCAGCGGCGGATCAAGGCCTACTGTGAACAGACGTGGGTGGACGGACAGCCTGAGTGCATGCTGATCGGCGACAGCATCCGCATGAAGATCCGTGATGCGGGTGGTTATGTGTGGCCGGCCTATCGACAGCTCTCACCGCACGTGAACCTTCGACACATCCCGCACAACTGCAGCGGCACCAAGGTGCACCTGGCCTACCTGCCGGACTGGGTGTCCTCGGGGCCGGACATTGTCGCAATCAATGCGGGACTGCACGACCTCGCCCGGAACTTCCGGGCCCCGCATCAGCTGCCGGCCTACACCGATATGGGCACCTACAGGGTCAACTGCGAGCGAATCCTGAAGATTCTTCGGGACAGCGGTGTCCGGCAGGTCGTGTGGCTGCTGTGTACGCCGGTGCAGGAGGAGTGGCACCGGATCGCCGCTCGCACCGGCCTGCCCCGCCTGTCCGTGCGCACCAATGCCGACATCGAGGCATATAACGATGTTGCCGCCACGGTCATGCGGGAATGGGGAGTACCCGTGGTCGACCTCTACACCCCCCTTCGCGACTCAGGGGTGGAGAACGTCCTCGAGGCCGACGGTGTCCACCTCAATGAGCGCGGCGCAAATCTCGCAGGTGGGATCGTCGCGCAGGCCGTGGTGGAGGCCGTGACAGGATAAGGGTCCGGATGCTCGCGACGAGACACGTGAGCCGGAAGGGAGGCGGGTCATGACCACCCGAGACAAGGAGCAGTCAGCACGCGTGCTCGCGTGCATTGAGGGTGTTCTGGGACGTCCTGCGGGGAGCCTGCACGTGGACATGCGCCGCGAGGACCTGCCTGACTGGGATTCGCTGCGGCACATGCAGATCATCATCGCACTTGAGGACACCTTCGACATGACGTTGGGCGATGACGAGATCATGTCCGGGTGGCCGGATCTGGCGACCTGTGTAGACAGCGTCGTGGCACGTGCTTCTCGGACTGTGTGACTGGCGCCGTGAACGCAGTGCCGCAGGATCCGCTGTCCGCTGCTGACACCGAGCGGGCGGAAATCGCGAAGCGATTCGAGCGTCGTCGTCGGCGCAATCTGGAGATGCAGGTCGCCGGACTCAAACCGTGGCAGGTGTTCTCGCCACCTGCCATCGGCCGTGATGCCGGTTGGCTCGGCCCCGGGAAGCCCTTTCTCACGCGTGAGTCCCGGGTCTGCCTCATGGGCTCCTGCCTCGGGCGGGAACTCAAACTCGGTCTTGCAGCGGAGGGATTCCGGGTGCTCGAACGCGGTCGTGACCCGCAGGTTCTGGAGCACGGCTCTGCGGAATGGGAGCGCGTCTTCAACACGCGGGTGGCACTGCAGGAGGTACGGCGCGTGCTCGGCAAGGTGGACCTTGCGACGTACCCACTGGGGACTCGTGTGGCTGACCCCTATCGCAAGGGGATCACGTTCGATGATGAGGCATCAGCCCAGCAGGGGATCGCCTCCTATGGGGCGGGTGGACGAGCGGTCCTCGAGCAGGCCGATGCCCTGGTCGTCACCATCGGCTTGAGTGAGGCATGGGTCGATCCGAGCTCGGGTTTGGCTTTCGCGGAACTCCCGCCGATGCCCCTGTGGGATCAGATCGAGTTCGAGTCGACGCTGTTCACGGCGGAGCAGAATGCTGAGCACCTCATTGCGATCATCGATCTGGTGCGTCAGGTGAACCCGGCGTGCGCCATCATCCTGGGGATGGAGCCGCAGCCGCTGCATGTCACGTTCGCTGCACGCAGTGTCTATGTGAGTGATGCGATCTCGAAGTCACACCTGCTGCTGGGGATCCATGCGGCTGTCGCGGCCCGTCCAGACGTCCACTACTTCCCCGCGTGGGAGGCGGTTTCCTACGGGGCTCATGACCGCTTTGACTGGGACGGTCGGCACGTGTCTGAGCCGGCTAGGGCTGAGGTCATGCGTGTCTTCCGTGAGATGTTCGCCCACCCGGAGGAAGGCTCGGACTGACCGGCTTGGTGATGTCCGGGGGTCGTCGTACACTGGGCTCACAACTCAACAGGGGGTGACAGGTTTCGACGGTCAGCTGACTGTGACCGGAGAAGCGTGCCGAGGATGCTGGGTTATCTCGTTAACGATCCTGGCAAACAAATAACTGCCAATAAGAAGCAGTCCGCGTTCGCCCTCGCCGCCTGAGCGAGTGCCTTAACGCGCGTCAGACCGGGGAGTTCCCGACCCGGACCCTGGCGTCGACTAGGGAACTCACCGATCGCCTCGGTCACGGAGGCGTAAGGGACATTTCACAGTGACTGGGCCGCCACCGCGTAGTGCCGCACAAAGCGCGGGGGCCGAGAAGCGATAGCGCGGCTACGCACGTAGAAGGCCGGGGCATTCCTGGACGGACCCGGGTTCGATTCCCGGCACCTCCACTATGACTGAGGCCGAGGGTTGATCCCCTCGGCCTCAGTCATTGTTGGGACATGTCACGTCGGGAATCGGGAGGAGGATCGCCGGTAGGCGATCCGACGGATCCCGGCACCTCCACTATGAGTCTCGAGCCCAGGGGTGATCCTCTGGGCTTGACTCATGTCTGTGGCGAGTCGTGAAAGGCGAGTCGTGACTGGCGAGCCGTGTCGGGCGACCCTCACGTGGTAGACCAGAGCACGGTCCTCTGCGCTTCAGTCATGTCGGTAGATGACTGATCGGTGGTCGATGCGCAGGATGTCAATGCGATTGGCGGAATTGTCAATGGCGCAGAGGATGCGGTACGGGCCGCGGCGGGCGCCGAAGAGTCCCTCGAGTTCCCGCTGGAGCGGTTTCCCCACACGATGAGTGGACGCGGCAAGGTCACCGAAGGCGAACTCGATGATCGCGGAAACGATGCGAGGCGGGATTCGCTGCAGGTCCCGACGCGCTGTCGCGGTCACCATGACCTCGTAGGTCACCTCTCGCGGGCCGGCACGTTGAACTCCGCTCGGATCTGATCGTGGGTGGAGATGCGACCGGCAGCCGCGTCGTCTCTCGCCTCACTGATCGACTCGCGGATCCCAGGCTGTGACAGCCAGAAGAGAGTCTCCTGAAGCGACTCCCAGTCATCCATGCCGATGAGCACGGCTGCCGGGATTCCGTTCTTGGTAATGGTCACCTGCTCGTGGGTGATCGACGCCGCATCGACGAGGTCGTTGAGGCGGTCTTTGACCTTGGAGATCGGAAGCATCTGCACCGGCCATAGATAGGCGCGAATGAGGGCCTAGGAAAGGCCTCTCGACAGGCGCTTCGGTGACGGCCGCACGGGCCCGATGCGCGCAGCACCTCAGCCGTCCCGCGATGACCTCTCCACTACGGTGCAGCGTGGCCCCGAACCTGCTGACCCGCGTCCCCGCGTGGACTCTCGCGGTCACGG
>CAZLHZ010000052.1:6949-9969 GCA_964559285.1 uncultured Actinomycetes bacterium
GACGCGCAAGCCTCACTGTCGTTCCGTGATGCCACACGGTCAGTCCTTCCGGCGATGGCCGCGGACCCGATGCGCGCAGCACCTCAACCGCCCCGCCACCACCCCTGCACTACGGTGCACCGTGACCTCGAACCTGCTGAACCGTGTCCCCGCGTGGACCCTGGCGGTCACGGCCATCCTGTCCGTCCAGATCGGCGCGGCCATCTCCGTCGGCCTCTTCAGCCAGATCGGTATCGCCGGCACCGCGTGGATCCGGATCACCCTGGGTGCGATCGGCGTCATCCTCATCGCCCGACCGCGCTACTGGACGTGGACCTGGCGCGAACTGCGCATCCCGGTTCTCCTCGGCGTTGTCTCTGCTGGGATGACCCTGGCCTTCATGGCGGCGATCAGCCTGCTGCCGCTCGGCACGGCCGTCGCGATTGAGTTCCTCGGACCGCTCACCGTCGCCGCCCTCCACAGCAAGACCCGTCGCGCCCTCGCCTGGCCCGTGCTCGCCTTCGTCGGTGTCGTGCTGCTGACCGAGCCCTGGCAAGGAGCACCGAACTGGCTCGGCATCGGCTTCGCCGTCATCTCCGGTGTCTGCTGGGGTCTCTACATCGTCATCACCCAGCACGTGGGCGACCGGTTCAACGGGGTGGATGGTCTCGCGATCTCGCTGCCTGTCGCTGCCGTGGTGACCGCCGGGATCGGCGTACCCCAGGTGTGGGGTCATCTCACCCTCGAGGTGCTGCTCATCGCCGTGGCCGCCGCGATCCTGCTGCCGCTCTTTCCGTGGATCCTTGAGCTCTATGCCCTGCGTCGTCTCACGAAGTCGGCATTCGGCACGCTCATGGCACTCGAGCCGGCCATCGCCCTCATCATCGGCATGATCGTGCTGCAGCAGATCCCGGTGGGCCTGCAGGTCGTCGGCATCGTGTTCGTGGTCATCGCCGGCATCGCCGCTGAGCGCACCGGGCGCCGCGATGAGGAGCGCCCCGATCTGGAGACACCCGCCGGTTAGGCGTACGCCGATGGCTGGCGACCCTCGCCCTCAGGGCAGGTCGTAGCCGGAGTCGACGAGAAGGCGGCGCGCATCGTCGCGGGCCATGAACTCAGCCACGCACTCGGCATGCTCAGGTGATTGCCAACGGCCGATTCGCTCCGTGGTGATCGACTGTGTCAAGGCGGGTGTCGCCGATGCCTCAGGATGATGTGAAGTCAGGGGTTGCCACGACACCGTGGCTCCATCATCCAGCGAGATGCCGGCATGCGCGTGAATCGCTTGTATCACTGTTGCCGGACTCGTCACCAAATCTTCGTAGCGAACAATCATGTGGCGCTCGTGCTGGAAGCTCAAGATGTGATGCACCGAGTCGACATATCGCTGAATTGAGCACCAGTATTCATGTGCCTTCGTCGAATGGCCCGGCATGCGTGAGGTCACGATGTCGAGTCCGTTTCTTATGACACTCACGAATGTCAGATTGGCGGGTTCATGAGCGAGGCGATGAAGCATCTCGCAGTTGCGAGGCTGAGCGGCCCTGCACCTCATACGCCCAGACGTCGAAGTCATCACTGCGCAGTGTGGTGTAGCCGTTGAGTTCGAGGGCGACCGCGATGTGCGTGCGATGCTCCGTGCCGTGGTAGGCAGCCTGCGCGAGCACCGTCGATCGCAGGAACGTCCGGGGACCGTCGCTGTCGCGATAGGTGACCGGGCCGTCATCACGCTGATTCTGCTCCAACATGAAGTCGTAGATCGATGCGAGTTCCGGGCGCAGTAACTCGACATCGGCCGCTGACGTCACGGGAGCGAGGTCGCTCCAGCGCGGTCCCCCGAGCACATAGCGGCACCACCGACCACCGCTGACGATGTGTGCCGCGATGGCGGCGACATTCCACTCGGGGCTGGCGTATGAACACGCAAGCGCGCGAGGCGGGAGATCTGCGAGCATGGTGAACAGCAAGTCGTCGGCCCATGCCGCGTGTCTGATCGTATGCTCCATCGACACCATGGCGCGACCCTAACGGCCGCGCCTTGGTGCCGACAACCTGCTATTCCGCGGTGAAGCGGTGCACTTTGCGGTAGGCGTCAAAGCCCTCTGATTCTGGTGCGGTAGCCACCAGCGTGACGCGAGTGCGGCCGTCAGGCACCCAGACGCGGATCGATCGCGGTCCCCGTCGCTCGACGCATGGACCCGCAGCGATGTCGCCAGCGGGTCGCATCCGCGACTGGGGACCGGTGATGCGGGTGCACGTGATGGAGAAGGAGACCTGCTGACCGGCATTGGTCCGAGTTGGGATCGACACCAGTCGGGTCCACGACCCGGCATCCAGAACTCCCGGCACTCCCAGACCGCCGACCGGACGCTGCCGGACCAGCGACGTGATAGCAACGCTTGCCTTCTCCTTCTCGACCCCGTTCGTCGCGATGACCGTGAACGTGCGGGTGGTGAAGGCAGCCTTCGGTGTGCCAGAGATGATGCCGGTCTCCCTGTCGATGGTCAGGCCCTTCGGCAGTGCCGGACGCACCTTGAAGGTGACCTCGCCGCGGAATCCGTAGGGCGTGTAGGGCGGGAGGACATCCAAGGGTGTGCCGGGCTCGGCCTCGATCTCCTGCTGTGCGGGCACGAGGTCGGAGGCGGGCGGTCCGGACTCGTCATCGACAACCGGGGCATCCGTCGGGTCGGGGTACGCCGATTCCCCGGGCTCCGGCGCAGCCGGATCACTCGTGTCCGAGTCCGTCGGATCGACGGACTCCTCGGGCGCCGGTGGCTCATCGCGCGGATCGACGCTGAGACGGATGGTGGCGGTGGCCGTGTCCTCGCCATCGGTGGCGGTCACGGTGAACTCACGTGGCTCCAGTGGCTCATCGGGAGTGCCGTCGATGGCTCCGGTGGTCTCGTCGAAGCGCAGGCCGGCGGGGAGTTCCGGCTCGATGGAATAGGTCACTTCGTCATCGAATCCGATCGCCTGGCAGTCGGCCGTCGGGTCGAGACGACGGGCGACGGCTCCGGCCGCAGCCTGCGCAGCCGGGCTGG
>CAZLHZ010000053.1:0-322 GCA_964559285.1 uncultured Actinomycetes bacterium
AGCGGCCGTGGGATTCAACGTTGGACGACTTGACTCACCCGCGAGCACTCTGTCGGGAGGGAATCAGCAGAAACTGATGATTGCCCGCTGGCTTCACCGGCCCTTTGCAGTGCTCTTGGCGGATGAACCCACCCGAGGGGTTGATGTCGGCGCGAAGGCGGAGATCCTTGTCGCACTTGAGAACTTCGTTGCCGCTGGTCGCTCCATCATCGTCGTCTCCTCGGAGATGGAGGAGGTCGTCAGCTTGAGTGACCGAGTCCTCGTCATGGATCGCGGACGTCCCATTGCCCTGCTGGATCCTGCTGATGGAGACATCACGGTC
>CAZLHZ010000053.1:332-1188 GCA_964559285.1 uncultured Actinomycetes bacterium
CCAGATCGAAAGTCCAGTGTGAGGGAGCAGAACATGACGAATTCTCAGACAGCTCTCGTGTCGGATGACGAGGCAGTGACCGCCGGTGGCCACGAGAGGAGCCGGTGGCTGAGCACCCTGCGTCATCCGATGGTGTGGGTCCTCATCGGGCTGCTCGCGATGACGACCTACCTCTATCCAGGATTCTGGACCATCATCAATCTGCAGAACATGCTCATGCAGAATGTGGCACTGACGCTGGCATCCATCGGCATGACCTTCGTCATCCTCGCTGGGGGATTCGACCTGTCAGTCGGCGCCATCTATGCCTCAGGTGCCGTTCTGTATGTGTCTATGGATGGCTCCCGCCCGGTGTGGTTTGCCGTGCTCTCATCTCTCATTCTCGGTGGTGTCTGCGGCCTGATCAATGGCCTGCTCGTCAACTGGCTTCGGATCAATCCCTTTGTGGCGACACTGGGAACATCATCAGCATTCATCGGATTGATGACTCTCTACGCCGGTGCCAATACGAAGTACTCCCTCTCAGATGAATTTGGATTTCTGGGCACTTACAAGTGGAACAACCTCATCCCTCTCTCAGTGGCGGTGACAACCGTTGTCTTCGCCGCCAGCGCGGTCGCCCTGTCCCGGACCACCTACGGTCGATCTCTCTATGCAGTGGGTGGCAACAAGGAGGCTGCGAGACTGGCAGGCATCCGAGTCGGCGTCATCTTCATTGAATCTCTAAAAGTTGTCAGCTATTTCGCCTGACGGTTTGACGGAAGATGACGCTGACTCGGATGCCAGTGCAACCTGTCATGCGGCCTCTCTTGGCACTCGGACGGCTCATCGCCCGTGGTGCCCGTGAGCCAATCCA
>CAZLHZ010000053.1:1198-7789 GCA_964559285.1 uncultured Actinomycetes bacterium
TGCCAGCACCTTCGTCGTGATCGGATTCCTTGCCGCGATGGGTGGCATCTTCACAGCGAGCCAGGTAGGTACGGCACAGCCCAACTTTGTCGGCACCATCACCTTGGATTCCATCGCTGCTGTCATCATCGGTGGCACGTCCCTTCTGGGCGGCGAGGGAGCCATGTGGCGCACGTTCATCGGCATCGGCGTACTCGCCGTCGTGAACAACCTCTTTGCGTCCATGGCACTAGACCCGTCCCTGCAGCAGGTGTTCAAGGGCGTCATCGTCATTGTCGCTGTCGGAGTCGATGTCTGGTCACGACGACGGGCGTTGACCTAGTGATGTGCGACGTCGATTCAGGCATGAAGGGAAGGGCATCATGAACTCTCGTCCGCTCGAAGGTCGTGTCGCCGTGGTCACCGGGTCCGCCCGCGAAGGCGGGATCGGGCGCGGTGTTTGCCGCGTCCTCGGTGAGGATGGCGCCAAAATTGTCGTGTCGGATATCGGCCATGCACTGGCGAGTGCTCCGGACTACGGGGTAGCGAGGCGCTCTGAACTGGACTCGGCCGTTGAAGCGCTCCGGGCCGAGGGCATTGATGCTGTTGCGATCCCCTGCGATGTCACCGATCCCGCTGATGTCGACGCGCTGGCAGCGGGGGCCGTCAGTGCCTTCGGTCGCCTCGACATCTGGGTGAACAACGCGGGCGTCGCCCTCGAGAGCAAGGAGCTCATCCATGTCTCACCGGCAGGGCTGAGCACCACCCTTGACGTCAACCTCAAGGGCACGTTCTTTGGGATGCAGTCGGCGGCCCGAACCTTCCTCGCACAGGGAACCGCGGGACGGATCATCAACATCGCGAGCCAGGCCGGCAAGGTTGCCTGGCCGCTGCTGTCCGCCTACTCCGCCTCCAAGGCCGGCATCATCGCGGTCACCCAGGTGGCGGCGAAGGAGCTGGGTGCTCAGGGGGTCACCGTCAATGCTGTCTGCCCCGGAACGGTCGACACGCCCCTGTCGGCCTCTGCCGACGGGGTGTGGAGCATGTATGCCCGCTACTTCCAGACCACGGAGGAGGAGGTGCGAGCGTCCACGCTCACCCAGATCCCGCTGGGTCGGTTCCAGACCCCCGAGGATGTCGGGCACGCCGTGGCCTTCCTCGCCTCCGACCGGGGTGGCTATCTCACCGGACTGGCCATCTGCGCCACCGGTGGCCAGACCATGGTGTGAGCTGGCGGACCTTGTGATCCAGCCCCGGCTCTGGCAGACTTTATGACCAATCGGTTGGTAGGTAGGAGGTCAGGTGGCGACAGCGGGCGAGTCCGGGGCGGACCTCGGTCAGCAGTTCCGGCAGGCGATGGCCGAGTTCCCGGCCGGGGTCACGATTGCCACGACGAGTGACGCCGATGGCCGGTGGTGGGGGTTCACGGCAAGCGCCTTCTGCTCCCTGTCGCTGGACCCCGCGCTCGTCGTGCTCTGCATCGCCCGCAGTGCCGAGTGCTTCCCGGCGTTCATGGAGTCGCGGCGATTCGCCGTCCACATCGCCACCCGCGACCATGTCGACCTCGCGCGGCGCTTCGCCACTCGGGGGGCAGACAAGTTCGCCGGGGACGCCTTCGTCCTCAGCGAACGCGGACTTCCGATCCTGCGCGAGGGGGCCACCGTCCTGGAGTGCAGCCTCGATGCCGCTCACGATGGCGGTGACCACGTCATTCTCGTCGGCCGAGTCGAGGCCACCTCGGTGAGCGGACAGCCGCCCGTCGTCTACGTCGATCGCCAGTTTCACTCGCTCACGCCCCTGCCCGCCTCCCCGTGACCACCCGGAAGCACCCGACCTCAGCGTCTGGAGATCTCCATGGATGACTACCCACCGGTGAGATTCGGGGCCTTCTTCGGCCCCTACCACCTGCCTCATCTGGACAGCAACGTCGCCTTCCACGCCGATCTCGACCTCATCAGCCATCTTGACCGCCTGGGATTCGCCGAGGTCTGGGTCGGTGAGCACCACAGCGGTGGCGTAGAGCTCATTGCCAGTCCCGAGGTCTTCGTCGCGGCAGCGGCGCAGCGAACACAGCGCATCAAGCTGGGCCTCGGCGTGGTGTCCCTGCCCTACCACCACCCGTTTCTTGTCGCCGATCGCGTGGTGCTCCTCGACCACCTGACCCGTGGCCGGGTCATTCTGGGTGCCGGTCCGGGACAGCTTGCGGAGGACGCCCGGATGATGGGCATCAACCCGCTGGACAATCGACGCAAGATGGAGGAGGCCTTCGGCGTCATCTATCGCCTCCTGCGGGGTGAGGAGGTCACCGAGACCACGGACTGGTTCACGGCTGATCGAGCAGTGCTGCAGATCAAGCCCTACTCGAGCATCGAGATGGCCTGCACGGCCACGGTGTCACCGAACGGACCCAATCTCGCGGGACGCTACGGCGCGTCACTCCTGTCGCTGGCCGCCACTGATCCGGTGGGGGTCGGCATGCTGGCGGGCCACTGGGACATCGCGACGACGGTGGCTGCCGAGAACAACCAGACCGTCTCGCGCGCCAACTGGCGACTGGTCGGTCTCATGCACATCGCCGCGTGCGGAGTGCCGCTATGGCCTGCTGCAACTCCTCAACTACCTCTCCCACCTGTCTCCCGGTGGCGTGGAGTACGACGATGTGGACAAGCTCATCGACGACTACAACGCCAGCGGGTTTGCTGTCATCGGAACACCTGAGATGGCGATCCGCCAGGTACGCCGACTCCAGGAGATGTCGGGCGGATTCGGCACCTGGCTCAACCTGCAGGGGGATTGGGCGAACGCTGAGGCCACGCGCCGAAGCTATGAACTCATCGCCTCCGAGGTGGCACCGCACTTCAACGGCGACTCCGGTCCTCGCCGCCGGGGCTATGAGCAGGTGATGCAGAGCAACCACCACACGGGGAACCTCACCGCCGAGGCCCAGCGGCTGGCTCGAGAGCGCTTCGAGGCACAGCGCACGGACGTCTCCACATAGGGGGAGCCATCGCTCCCCCGCGAACAACAACCGCATCTGCTCGCATCTTGGTAAGGTCCGCGCGGATGGCACGAGAAGTGGATGTCATGGATCAACACGACTCCGGGCCGCGTCGCACCGGCCCGATGACCCTGGGACCCGCGCCTCTGGGCACGACGGTGGCCGGTGTTCTCCATCGCGCCGCGTGGCGACACCCCGCGGGCATCGCGGTGGTCTCACCCGAAGGCCGTGCGATGACCTATCACGAGCTCGTCGATGGTGCCACGCGCCTCGGCCACGGTCTCCTCGGCCAAGGGCTGACATCGGGTGATCGTGTCGCAGCGTGGATGGAGGACAGCCTCGACTACATCCAGCTCTATGCCGCCTGCGCCCTTGCCGGGCTTGTCATGGTTCCTATCAATGCGCGGCTCACCGTCCACGAGGCGTCGCATCCGCTCACGGACTCCGGAGCCCGGCTCCTCGTCGCCACGGACGGCCTGCTGGACGCTGCTCGGACCCTGGCCCACGATGCCGGGGTCACTCTCATCGCGGCTTCCGACGCCACAGACCTCACGACCCTCGCGGATCTCATGCAGAGCGGGTCAACGACGCCTCATCCGATGCCATCGCCTGCTGACCTCTACATGATCGGCTACACCTCGGGCACCACGGGCCGGGCCAAGGGTGCAGAGCTGACCCAGGGCTCGGTGTCCACACTCGCCCACATGAACGCCCTGTCCTACCGGCTGCCGATCGGCAGTGTCTGCGCCCTTACTGGATCCATGTCCTTCGTGGCCGTCGTGCCGTCCCACATCATCAGCCACTTCGTGATGGGTGGCACGCTCCTCATGCTGCGCAAGTGGGATGTCACCCAGCTGGTGGACCTCATCGCGCGCGAGCGGGTGACCTTCACCTACATCCCGTCACCGCTGCTCACCGACTTTGCGGAGGCCGCCGATCCGCGACGGCATGACCTGCAGTCCCTCACCTCACTGCTTCACTCGGGCTCGAAGGCATCGGTCACGGCGCTGCGCAGAGTGGCTGACGTCATCGGGGATCGGCTCATTGAGGGCTGGGGGATGACGGAGAACTCCGGTGGACTCGTGACGGCCACCGTCCCCGGTGATGTGCATCCTCAGCGGGACGGCAGAGATCGACTCGCGACCGTCGGCCGAGCAGTGGCGCAGTGCCTCGTCGAGATCGTGGATGAGTCGGGTGCCATCTGCGCTCACGACGGAGAGACCGTGGGGGAGCTGGTCGTCTCATCCCCGTCGCTGCTGCGGGGCTACTGGCGCCAGCCGGAGGCAACCCGGGCCGCCCTCCGAGACGGCTGGTATCACTCGGGCGACATGGGGACCATCGACCCGGAGGGCTACATCTCGATCCATGACCGACGGGTTGACCTCATCGTGTCGGGAGGCATGAATGTCTACCCGGCTGAGGTCGAGGAGGTCATCCTCGCGATGCCCGGAGTCCGGCACTGCGCCGTCGTCGGGACGCCCGATGCCCGATGGGGCCAGGCCGTGACCGCGGTCGTCGTCCCGGAGCGGGGTGCGTCCGTGACATCCGACGACGTCATCCACCGCTGCCGCGAGCTGCTCGCCTCCTTCAAGAAGCCGACGCGCGTGCTCTTTGTCGAGGCGCTCCCGATGACCACCTCGCTCAAGGTCTCGCGGGCAGCGGTTCGCCAGATGGTCGCCGACCGCCTTGAGCAGGCCGATGCGCCCCCGGTGTCATAGCGGCGGGGCCGTCCGGGGGACTGCTAGGCTGACGGCCCAGCAGGCGACGCTCCGCGGCCACGTGCCCGGGCGACCGGAACCGACGTACCACCTCATCTCCTTCAGGGGGCCCCGAGTGAGCCGTTCTGATGCCACGACCCCTGCGGCGCGCACCAAGAAGGCCGCGGCGAAGAGTGACCCCCCAGCCCGGACCCGGCGGCGCTCCCGCGATCAGGAGGTCCTTGAGGCGGCGATCCAGATCTTCTGGGAGAAGGGTTACGCCAACGCCTCGGTCCAGGATGTGGCCGACAGCCTCGGAATGCTCAAGGGATCGCTCTACTACTACACCGACTCCAAGGAGTCCCTGCTCCTGCAGATCTTCGACGACTCGCATCGGGAGATCCTTGAGCTGACCGAGGCGGTCATGGCGGGACCGGGCAACGCCCTTGAGCGCATGTCGAACTTCCTGCGCGAATACGCCATGTGGACCCTCACGCACGTGGAGCGGGCCGGGCTCTACTCCCGGGAGTGGCGCTATGTCCGCGAGGAGAAGCGAGGTCCGCTGCAGGAGCACCAGCGCTACTACGACAAGGTGCTGCGCGGGCTCATCGTCGCCGGTCAGGAGGAGGGGGTCTTCGACAGCACGGTCGACCCCAAGCTGGCCTCACGCTATATATGGGCGGCATTCACGAGCATTCCCGACTGGTATCGCCCGGGTCGACAGAAGGCGGCAGACGTCGCGGAGGAGTACGTCGAACTCGCGCTGAATGCGGTCGGCGCGGTGCGGTAGGACAGTGCCCGATGTGCAGTGGCGGGGCTTCGCCGACCACCTGACCCTGCTGCCGGCTGGTCCGGGCCGCCTCGTGGGTCAGTGCCTTCCCGGGATGGGCAGCCGTGCCTTCGGCGGCCATGTCGCGGCCCTGTCGGTGATGGCCGCAGGTCAGCTGTCCGCCGACGACCGCGTCGTGCGATCGGTCCACACCCAGTTCCTCACCACAGGGGTCGCCCTGGCGGACATGGAGTTTCGCGGGGAGTGCCTGCGCCGGGGACGGACCCTCGAGCACTGGCGCATCGATGCATGCCAGGAGTCGACGATCGCGACGTCGGTGGTCGTGCTGGACCGCCCTGAACCGAATGAGTCCTATGCCCGGCGAGCCCCCTCCCACCCGGTGACCCCCGAGGACCTTCCCGAGGTGACCCTGGCCCATCCGCACTCGAGCTCGACGGTCATCCGGGTCGGCTTCGACATGCGCGAGGCGCCCGCGGTGCCCTCGGATGATCCGGCCATTCCCACGCGCGATGTGTGGGTGCGGACCCGCGACCCGCTGCCGAACGACCCCCTGCTGCAGGCGGCGGTGCTGTGCTGGGCGAGCGACCTGGAAATCGCGTGGACCGCGGACATCCCGTTCCGCGGCCGGATCGAGCAGCGGGCTGCGGCCAGCCTCGACCACTCGGTGTGGTTCCACGGCAGCATCGATGTCTCCCGGTGGTGGCTGCACCGCATGGTCGGCAGCTCCTACCAGGACTCCCGGGCGATGGTCCAGGGTGACGTCTATCAGGGGCCGCTCGCGGCGACGGTGGCCCAGCAGGCACTGGTCCGGATGTCCCTCACCCCTCCGGCGGCCCTTCCAATTTGACCAACCGATTGGTAGTATCCAGCGACGCCTGACCGCTCGCGAAGGGATGCACCGTGGCCGAGAGCTCGCCCGCGCCGATGGACGGCATTCCGGCGTACGACGATCTGCCGCTCCACGACATCACGGGGATGCCGCACTCCTGGGGGATCCTCGACCCCAACCTCGGGAGCCTGACCCACACCCGCGCCGCAGCGATCCGGGGAGCGGCCGGACGGGTTGCCACCGGGGAGACCGTGTCGCTCAGCATCTCCCTCGGGCTCATCAACCCACCGCTCTTCGG
>CAZLHZ010000053.1:7799-9616 GCA_964559285.1 uncultured Actinomycetes bacterium
AGGATGAGCTGTCGGGATGGAACCCGCAGTCGGGGTCGCAGTGGGATGGCTTCCGCCATGTTCGCGCGCGCGAGGCCGGCTTCTACGGTGGCATTACCGAGTTCACCGGTGCCCATGCGGATGCGCTGTCGATCGAGCATGTTGCGACGCGCGGAGTCGTCGGCCGCGGTGTCCTCCTCGATGTCGTGCGCTGGCTGGAGGCGCAGGGACGCACCTGGGATCCACTCTCCGGTGACATGGTCGAAGCCGCCGATCTCGCACGCATCGCAGCCGATCAGGGGGTGGAGCTGCAGCCGGGAGACATCCTGTGCCTGCGTCTCGGCTGGGTCGGTGCCTACCGCACGCTCACCATCGAGGAGCGCGCCCACGAGCGGGTGTCCCAGAGGTTCTCCGGGATTCGCGCCACCGAGGACACGGCCAGGTTTCTGTGGAACACCCGAGTCGGCGCGGTCTGTGCCGACAACCCGGGCATCGAGAGCTCCCCCGGAAGCCGCGAGGACGGATCCCTCCATCGTCGACTCCTGCCGATGCTCGGCATCGTCATGGGCGAGATCTTCGACTTCGACACTCTTGCCGAGCGGTGTGCTGCCCACTCCCGCTACGACTTCCTCTTCGTCTCCGCCCCACTGCCCGTCCCCGGTGGACTGAGTTCACCGGCCAATGCGATTGCGATCCTGTGATGACTGACGACTCGCCCGTGCGCCTGGAACCCGATGCCAGAGCGCGCCACTACTTCGAGGACATGCCCGTGGGCACGCGCTTCATCACGGCCCGACGCACCGTGACCGAGGCTGATGTCGTCGGCTTCGCCGGAGTGTCCGGGGACTTCAATGCGCTCCACGTCGACGAGGTCTTCGCATCAGAGGGTCCATTCGGCCGACGCGTTGCCCACGGCCTGCTGGTCCTGTCGATGGCGACGGGACTGCGGCAGCAGTCAGGGGTCTTCCAAGGGGTGATCCGAGCATTCGCCGAGATCAAGAGCTGGCAGTTCAAGCGCCCGGTCTTCATCGGAGACACCATCTGCTGCGTCACGACGATCATCACGGCCACACCGTCCTCGAAGCCGACGCACGGTGTCGTGGAGCAGCAGGTCGACGTGGTCAACCAGAACGGTGAGACTGTCCAGAGCGGGGTCTTCGTCACTCTGGTGTCGACGAGGCCTGCGCCATGACGACTCTCATCAGCCAGCAGTCCATCACGGGCGATGCGGACCTGCGCACCCAGCTCCATGCGGCCTTCCTCTCGGTCAGGGCGGCGATCGATGCCGACTCCTCAGCGATCCTCATCGTCCGCGAAGCCGACCTGCTCGGCCAGGGTGAGATCGAGGATGCCGCACTGGCTGCCGGACTGGTGGGTCTTATGCGTGCCGTCGTGTTCGAGGGTCGCAGCAAGGGCTGGCGCGTCAATGTCATCAGCGTTGACGACCTCGCCGTGGATCAGACCGGCCTGGTGAGCCTGCTCGATGCCAGTGGCCTCACCGGACAGATCATGCGCACCTCCACCCGGGGCGCGGGGAAGGTGGCGCTATGACGCAGCGACTGGCCGTTGTGACCGGTGCCGCCGGGGGCCTGGGCATCCCCCTGGCACGAGGACTGGGCGAGGCCGGGCACGCCCTGCTGCTCGTGGATATGAGTGAGGCTGTTCACGAGGTCGCACGTGACCTCGGTCAGGCGGGCCTTCGCGTGTCCTCGTGCACCGCGAACCTCAGCACCCGTGAGGGGCGCGCGGCTGTCGTCGAGGCGGTCACCGATCAGCCCCTGGCGCTGGGCACGCTGGTCAACAATGCAGGGATCACGCGGGATGCGCGACTGCAGAAG
>CAZLHZ010000053.1:9626-9924 GCA_964559285.1 uncultured Actinomycetes bacterium
ACACCGGTGCCTCGGTCATCTCGATGTCCTCTCGAGCAGCCCTCGGCAACTTCGGTCAGGCGAACTACGTCACCTCCAAGTCCGGGCTCATCGGATTCACTCGCGCACTGTCGCAGAAGTGGGCACCCCGAGTCCGCGCCAATGCCGTGGCACCGGGCCTCATTGACACTCCGATGACCCAGGCCATGCCCCCTGATGTGCTGGCCGGTCTTGTCGCCTCCATCCCCGCCGGCCGGATCGGCACAGCTGAGGACATCGCCTCCACCGTCGTCTACCTCGCCTCGGAGCAGTCGTCCTA
>CAZLHZ010000054.1:0-599 GCA_964559285.1 uncultured Actinomycetes bacterium
GGCGAGGATGATGCGGTCATCAGCAATGGAGTGCTGGCGGGCCGTGTCGAGAATGACGTCGGCCGGTTCGGTCAGGGTGAAGGCGACATCTGTTTCTGCTGCATTGAGCAGGACGAGAAACGACTCGGTGGAGTCCGCAATGCGCATGGCGAGGGCGCGGGTGTCGGGGGAGTTCCACTCGGTGTCGCTGAGCGCGACTCCGCTGGGGGAGAGCCAGGTGACCTCACGGGCGCGCACGCGAAAGACGGGGTGCTCGCGGCGCAGGTGCAGGAGTGACGCGGTGAAGTCCACCAGTTCGCGCTGCCAGTCCTGCCAGGTCCAGTCATGCCAGGAGATCTCATTGTCCTGGCAGTAGGCGTTGTTGTTGCCATGCTGTGTGCGACCGAACTCATCGCCCCCGCTGATCATCGGCACTCCCGTCGACAGGACGAGAGTTGCGAGCAGATTGCGGATCTGCCGGTGTCGGATCGCGTTGATGAGGTGGTCGTCCGTCTCGCCCTCGGTGCCGTAGTTGCGCGAGCGATTGTCATCGGTGCCGTCGCGGTTGTCCTCGAGGTTGGCGTCATTGTGCTTGTGCTCGTAGGTCACCAGGTCGCGCA
>CAZLHZ010000054.1:627-1621 GCA_964559285.1 uncultured Actinomycetes bacterium
GGGGCGCTGACCATCGGTGCCGTAGAGATCCGTCGAGCCGGTCAGGCGCCAGCCGAGTTCCCCGACGCCGGTGGCACCGCGCCAGAAGTCGCGGACGCAGTCGCGGTATCTCCCATTCCACTCGGTCCACAGGGCCGGGAACTCGCCGACCTGGTAGCCCCCCGGGCCGACATCCCATGGTTCGGCGATGAGCTTGACCGCACGCAAGGTCGGATCCTGCCCGATCGTCGACATGAACGGGCCGAGCATGTCGACGTCGTAGAACGAGCGGGCCAGAGCTGACGCGAGATCGAAGCGGAAGCCGTCGACGTGCATCTCGGTGACCCAGTAGCGCAGGGAGTCCATGACGAGCTGGAGCACGTGCGGCTGGGTGATGTCGAGGGTATTCCCGCAACCGGTGTAGTCCGTGTAGTGCTGACCCTCCCGCAGGCGGTAGTAGCCGGCATTGTCGATCCCGCGGAGGGACAGAGTCGGACCGAGCTCATTGCCCTCGCACGTGTGGTTGTAGACGACGTCGAGGATGACCTCAAGTCCGGCCTCGTGGAGCGCCTTCACCATCGCCTTGAACTCGTGGACCTGACCACCGGTGGAACCGCTGGCGCTGTAGCGCGCATGCGGGGCGAAGTAGCCCAGCGTGTTGTAGCCCCAGTAGTTCGTCAGGCCGGTGCGCATCAGGTGGATCTCGTCGACGAAGTGATGGACCGGCAGGAGCTCGACGGCGGTGACCCCCAGACGCAGGAGGTGGTCGATGACCGCGGGGTGCGCGAGTCCGGCGTACGTCCCGCGGAGGTGCTCGGGAACCTGCGGATGGCGCATCGTGAGCCCACGGACATGCGCCTCGTATATGACGGTGTCGCGCCAGGGGGTCCGCAGCGGGGCTTCACCCTGCCAGTCGAAGTGATCGTCGACCATGACGGAGTGCGGGACAGAGCCAGCGGAGTCCTCGTGATTGTCACCGAAGATCGACGGGTGCAGGTGGAGGTCACCGGTGATG
>CAZLHZ010000054.1:1633-2783 GCA_964559285.1 uncultured Actinomycetes bacterium
ATAGGGGTCGACGAGGAGCTTGGAGTCATTCCACCGGGCACCTGACGGCGGATCCCATGGGCCGCGGACCCGGAAGCCGTAGCGCATGCCGGGGCGGATGCTCGCGACGTGGTCATGAAAGATGCCGGAGGACCTCTGGGTGAGTGGGATGCGCTCCTCATGACCGTCGTCGTGGAGGAGGCAGAGGTCGACGTGCTCGGCCCCGCCGGCCCAGAGGGCGACCGAGGCGCCGTCTGGGCCGGGAATGACGCCGAGGTCGGGAATCACTTGGGCACGCTACTAGGTGCCAGCGCCGCCCTGAGATCCTTCATCAGTAGGAGCAGGTGGAGGGGGTCCGTTGGCGACTGCTCAAACTCGGCAATCGACAGGTAGAAGGCGCGCGCATCCTCGTCCTTCGCGTGGATGAGCAGCGCGCGCACCGCCACCTCGTCAGCGACAGATGCGACCTTCGCCATGGCGTGCCGCACGAGAGCGCGGCCGAGGCCGTGTCCTTGGTGATCGGCATCGACAGCCAGCCGAGCGAGCAGGATCACGGGAATGGCATGGCGGGGCACGCCGCGCGCGACGCGTGGGGGAGCATCGGCGTGGGCCACGCCTCCGGTTGCCAGTGCGTAGTAGGCGATGACGCGAGTGCCGTGGCAGACGACGAATGTGGTGGCCATTCCGCTGCACTGGCCCTGCCAGGCATATCGCCGGAGCCACAGTCGAATTCCGCCACGTTATCCGCGGCGGCGAGTGGGCGGGGAGCTGACCAGGTCACTCCGCGAAAGGACTGGGCTCGTTGAGCAGGGCAGCGAGACGAGGCTTGGCACGTGCCGGCCGGTCAAGCAAAGCCTGCACGTCTGCCCAGTCCTGTGACGACAGAACGAACCAGCGGCGATCGGCCAGCACCCGCTCCGCCGCGATGCTGGCGCTCTCCAGAACGAAGTCCGTCACCGATGTGTCGAGGGCTTCGGCGGCCTGCTGGATGAGGGCTCGCTGGCGCGCCGTGGCTCGCATCGTGATCCGGGCATCACGGCCCGCTGGGGTGCTCGACATCGTGGACCTCCCAAGGATGTGTGCCCAGTGTACATACAGAACTCGCTGCCCGCGCATCCTGTCGGCGCCAACTAGGCTCCCGTCCATGAGCGAGCACGTCACCCTTGAGGTC
>CAZLHZ010000054.1:2793-6101 GCA_964559285.1 uncultured Actinomycetes bacterium
GCCACGATCCAGTTGAATCGGCCCCCCATGAACGCCCTGTCCCGGCAGGTGCAGGAGGAGCTCGGCGAGGCCGCCCGCGAGGCGACGCGCCGCGACGACATCGCCGCGGTCATCGTCTATGGCGGGCCGAAGATCTTCGCTGCCGGTGCCGATGTCAAGGAGATGGCGACCTGGGACTACCAGCGCGCCCTCGCCGAGTCGACCGGGCTGCAGGCTGCATTCACCGCGATCGCCGCCATCCCCAAGCCGACCATTGCCGCGGTCACGGGCTACGCCCTCGGTGGCGGCTGCGAGCTCGCCCTGTGCTGCGATGTCCGCGTCGCCGGTGACAACGTCAAGATCGGCCAGCCCGAGATCCTCCTCGGCGTCATCCCCGGTGCCGGCGGCACCCAGCGGCTCACCCGACTCGTCGGCCCCTCGCGCGCCAAGGACCTCATCTACAGCGGTCGCCACGTGCCCGCCGACGAGGCGCTGCGGATCGGGCTCGTCGACTGGGTCGTCGCCCCGGATGACGTCTACAGCTGGGCACTTGACTGGGCCTCGCGGATGGCGAAGGGTCCGGCAATCGCGCTGCGTGCCGCCAAGGAGTCCATTGACGCCGCCAGCGACCTCGACCTCGCGAGCGGACTGGAGGCTGAGCGGGTGCGCTTCGCCGCTCTTTTCGCGACCGACGACCGCACGATCGGGATGGGCTCCTTCATCGCCGACGGACCCGGCAAGGCAAACTTCACGGGTCGCTGATATGCCCGAGTCCGCCCCACTGGACCCCAAGGTCGCCAACGTTCTCTACCACGATTGGGAGTCGACGACCTACGACGAGAAGTGGAGCATCTCGTACGACGATCGCTGCATCTCCTACGCCCGTGATCGATACGAGCATGCGGCGGGACCGATCGTCCCGGTGGATCGCGCACTGGAGATTGGTGCGGGCACCGGATTCTTCCTGCTCAATCTCATGCAGGCCGGACTCGCCCGGCACGGGGACCTGACCGATATCTCGCCCGGCATGGTCGAGGTGGCAGTGCGCAACGGTCGCTCCCTCGGACTTGATGTCGACGGGTGCGTGGCTGATGCCGAGAGCCTGCCGTTCGAGGACGCGAGCATCGATCTGGTTGTCGGCCATGCGGTGCTCCATCACATCCCGGATGTCGAACTCGCCCTGCGTGAGATCCTGCGCGTGCTGCGACCCGGTGGGCGCTTCGTCATCTGCGGTGAACCCACGACGAAGGGCGACTTCGTCGCCCGACGTCTCTCTCGCGCGACGTGGTGGGCGACGACGCGGGTGACCCACCTGCCGCCGCTGCGGGAGACCTGGGCGCGACCCAAGGAGGAGCTCACCGCATCGTCCGAGGCGGCGGCGCTGGAGTCTGTCGTCGACCTGCACACCTTCGACCCGCGCGATCTGGCCCGCATCGCGATGCGTGCTGGAGCGGTCGATGTGAGCGTCGTCACCGATGAGCTTGTCTCGTCATGGTTCGGCTGGCCCGTGCGCACCTTCGAGTGCGCGGTGCGTCCGGGGGCGCTCGGCTGGGGCTGGGCGCAGTTTGCCTACGGTGGATGGCAGCGCCTGATGTGGCTCGATGAGAAGGTCATGGCGAGGTTCGTGCCGCAGGAGTTCTTCTACAACGTCAGTGTCACTGGAGTGCGACCTGATGCATGAGGGTGCCCGGTTCCTCACCTGGGCCTCGCTGCGCTGGATCATCACGCACCGGGCCTGGACCCCGTGGTATCTCATCCGCTACTGGCGCTTCGCCTGGTTCAAGCTGCGCAATCCGCACGTCATCACCCACGGCATGGTGTTCCTCGGCCGCCGGGTCGAGGTCTACGCGCGCAAGGGATACGGCCGACTCGTGCTGGGCCGCTGGGTCCACATCGGGGATGAGAACCGACTGCGCGTGCACGAGGGCGTGATGACGATCGGGGACAAGTGCGTCTTCGGGCGTGACAACACCATCAACTGCTACCTCGATATCGAGATTGGTGACGGCACGATCGTTGCTGACTGGGTCTACATCTGCGACTTCGATCACATCACCGCTGACATCCACGTGCCGATCAAGGATCAGGGCATCATCAAGTCGCCGATCCGGATCGGACCGGATGTGTGGATCGGTGCCAAGGCGACCGTCCTGCGAGGGACGATGATCGGGGAGGGCTCCGTCCTCGCGGCCCACACGGTGGCACGCGGCACGGTTCCTCCCTACGCCATCGTCGCTGGCGTGCCCGGGCGCGTGATCAAGGACCGCCGCGAAATCTACGAGGCTGATGCCCAGCGGCGGCGCGACATCGCTGACATCGCGCGCAAGACTGCCGAAGCAGCCGCGCAACATGCCCGGGAACAGGGCTAGGGTCGCGCAGGTGAGGATCCTGCACCTGTCGTGGGAGTACCCGCCCGTGGTCTACGGCGGGCTCGGTCGGCACGTGCACGCCCTCGCCGAGGCGCAGGCTGCGCTCGGGCACGAGGTCGTTGTCATCACCCAGGGTGATGTCACATCCGACGAGGTCGTCAACGGCGTGCGGATCGTGCGGGCACCGATGGATCCGCCCCACCTGGAGTGGTCGCAGGAGACGATCCTGCCGTGGGTGCTCAACCTCAACCATGCCCTCACCCGCGCGGCACTGCGTCTGCTGCCGTCGTTGAACCCGGATGTCCTGCACGGTCATGACTGGCTCGTGGCGCATGCAGGAGTGTCACTGCGCGATGGACTGGGAGTGCCATTCGTCGCCACCTTCCACGCGACGGAAGCCGGGCGCAATCAGGGGTGGGTGTCCTCACCCCTGTCGAAGTCGATCCACACCGTCGAGTGGTGGCTCGCCTACGAGGCCAGTCGCCTCATCACCTGTTCGACGCACATGTCACGCGAGGTCCAGAAGCTGTTCTCGATTGACGACGAGAGGATCGACGTCATCCCCAACGGCATCGACCTGCAGCGCTGGCAGCCGACGTCGACGGGGACGGCAGCCGCCCGTGAGCGCTATGCCGGAACCGGTCCGCTTCTGGTCTTCAGCGGCCGACTGGAGTGGGAGAAGGGCGTGCACGTCCTGCTCGACACCCTGCCGGCGCTCCGCCGTCGATTTCCCGGACTGCGCCTGGTCATTGCCGGTCGCGGGAGCAAGGCGGATGACCTGGTCCGTCAGGCGCGCTCCCTGCGGCTGGGTCGCAGCGTGGAGTTCGCTGGCTGGCTTCCCGAGGACGAGCTCCACGCGCTCGTGGCGGCCGCTGACATTGCGGTCGTGCCGAGCATCTACGAGCCCTTCGGCATGGTCGCCCTCGAGGCGGCCGCCCTCGGCACCCCGCTGGTCGTCAC
>CAZLHZ010000054.1:6111-9849 GCA_964559285.1 uncultured Actinomycetes bacterium
GACGGGCTCACCGGGCTCACGGTGCCGGCGGGAGATGTGGCCGCGCTGCGGACCGCGATCACCGCGGCGATCGACGACGAGGTCGGATCCCGTCGCCGCGCCCGTGCCGCCCGCACCCGGCTCGTGGCCGACCATGACTGGTCCCGGATTGCCGAACGCACCATCGCCGCCTATGACGCTGCGGAGCGTGATGATGTGCTGCAGACCGTGCGCGAGGGGGAGCGGCCCGAGATGGTCATCCCGACGGGCAATCTCCTCCAGGGCTAGAGAAGTCGCGCATCCAGATGGTGGAAGGGACCGGGGTCGCCCGGTGCGCCGTGCAGAATCGCCCGTAGGCGCGCGTGATGACCAGCTGCGCGACCCCGCGCATAGGCGGCCGCCGAGTCCTTCGTCACCATGAACGCCCAGTCACTCGACAGGGCCAGCAGGAGTTCATTCGCTGCGGCATCGGCGACATGATCGCGCGCCCGTGAGCGCGGCCGACCGCGCTGCCAGGTGAGGAACGCGTCCTGCGCCTCGGCATTGATCGCCACCATGTCAGCCACTCGCTCCCCGTCCCACACCCGCCAGTCCTTGCCTGATCCCCACGAGCCCGCGGGCAGGTCGACCCGCCCGGCGACATGGCGCTCGGCCGCCCCCTGCAGGGTCGTCACGGTGACCCCGGCCTCCGGCAGCAGCCGCAGCACCCGCTCCAGCCACAGCGGACCCTCATGCCACCAGTGACCGAAGAGCTCCGTGTCGTACGCCGCGACCACGAGGTCCCGGTCCCGCAATCGCTCGCGCACATGCGAGACGAAGTCGCGTGCATCCGCCTCGATGGCGGCATGGGCGCGCTCCTCGTCATAGGGGGCCTTCTCACGGGACGGGGTGCGCACACTCGTCACCCGCCGCGGCCGGAAGCCCCACTCGTGATCGAAGGTGTGGAAGTCGCGGTACCACGGCCCGCCCGGGTAGCCGCGGCGCGGCGACCACACCCGGTAGGTCACCTCGAGGTCACGGGCGAAGGCGATGACGTCGGTGTCGCCGATCGTCCAGGCGTTCCCGGTCGACCGCTCCGCCCGCAGCATCGTCGGTCCGTCCACGAGGACGTGGTCGATCCCGGCGGCCGCGTAGTCGTCCTCCATCCCGGGCGCGTAGCCGCACTCGGGTGCCCAGATGCCGGCCGGCCGCCGTCCGCGGCGCAGCACCGCATCGTCCTGACCGGCCCGCAGCGCGAACCGCCGGATCGGCGTACGCAGCAGCGGCTGGAAGGGATGGGTGAGCGGACCCCCGAGAATCTCGATCGCCCCGGCGTCCTGCAATCCGCGCAGCACCGGCGAGCCCCCGCGGCTCCACCGCTCCTCGAAGCGACGTAGCGCCGATTGGGAGGCGCGAAACTCGCGGGCGGCTGTCACCGGATCGCGCCCGCTCGCGCCGAGGCCCTCCGCGCGGGCCTGCCAGAAGCCGAGCCAGGTGTGCTGCTCGCGAAGGCAGTAGGCATCGTCGAGTTGGGCCGCGATGACAGGTGTCACCCCGAGGGTGAGCAGATCGCGCCGACCCTCTGCGGCGAGTCGCTCGAGCACCTCGATGACCGGGGCGTATGCCGTTGCCCAGGCCTGATGCAGCCATTCCTCTCCCACCGGCCAGGCCCCGTGCCGGGCCAGCCACGGCAGGTGCGTGTGCAGGACGAGACAGAACGTGCCCGCACTCACCGGGCGATGCCGATCAGGTCCTGCGCACCCTCGTGGCCGCCGATGTGAAAGTGCGTCGCGGTGACGTCCTGGTGGACACCGAGCACGGAGACGTGCGTGAACCCGGCCGTGAGAAGCATCACCTCGACCTGCTCCGCATCGAACTCCTCGACGTGGAAGAGGTTGACCGGCTTCTCCTGGCGGCCGAGGCCGGGGGAGAACACCGGGCGGTTCGGGGTGGTGACGATGAGCTGGCCGCCCGGGGCGAGGAGGCGTCGGGCATCGACGAGGAACTGTGACAGTGACCACAGATGCTCGATGACCTGCATGGCGACAACGACGTCGAAGGAGCCTGTCGCGAAGGGCAGCCACGCGAGATTCGCCCGCACCACGGGAAGGCGGTAGGTCGATCGAGCGTGGTGGCACGCGGCATCGTCGTACTCCACCGCGACGACTCGGGCCCCGGAATCACGCAGCATTTGGGCGCCGTAGCCCTCGCCGCAGCCCGCGTCGAGCACCCGGGAACCGGGCCGGATCTGCTTGGCGACCCAGCGGTAGGCGACCTCGTGCCGGGCAAACCAGTAGGGCTCCCCGGGCAGGGTGCGCTCGCCGGTCAGCGAAAGGCTCATGAGGTGAGGCTAACGATCCTTCGGTAGCCTTCGGCCATGAAGATTGCCGTGTGCGTGAAGCAGGTGCCTGACACCTGGGCTGAGAAGAAGCTGCGTGCTGACGACTCCACCCTCGATCGCGAATCCGCCGAGGGTGTTCTCAATGAGCTTGATGAGTACGCCGTGGAAGAGGCGCTGCGCCTCGGGGAAGCACACGGTGCCGAGGTCACCGTCGTGTCCATGGGTCCGGAACGGGCCGCCGAGTCCATCCGCAAGGCGCTGAGCATGGGTGCCGATGCTGGCATCCACCTCGTTGATGACGCACTGCACGGTAGTGACGCTCTCGCCACCTCCTACGCACTCGCGAGCATCCTCGCCGGTCGCGGTTTCGACCTCATCATCCTCGGCTCGGAGTCGACCGATGCGCGGATGAGCGTCGTGCCCGCAATGCTCGCCGAGCGGCTCGGGCTGCCGCAGGTGACCTTCGCCCAGAAGGTGACCGTCGACGGCGGCTCGGTGACGATCGAGCGGCAGGCGGACTACGGCTACGACACCGTCACCGCATCACTGCCCGCGGTCGTGTCGGTCGTGGAGAAGATCAACGAGCCGCGCTACCCCTCCTTCAAGGGGATCATGGCGGCGAAGAAGAAGCCGGTCGAGACGCTGAGTGCCGCGGACGCCGGGCTGGAGTCCGGTCGTGTGGGCCTGGGTGCGGCCTGGTCCGCGGTCAACGATTTCGCGGCACGTCCGGCGAAGGCGGCGGGTGTCGTCATTGCTGATGAGGGTGCAGGCGGCGTGAAGATCGCCGACTACCTGTCCGAGCAGAAGTTCATCTAGGGGAGATGTGATGGCACAGGTTCTGGTTCTCGTTGACCATGCCGACGGGCAGGTCAAGAAGGTCACGCTCGAGCTGCTGGCGCTTGCGCGCGGACTCGGTGAGCCCGCTGCCGTGTGGGCAGGCCCGGGCTACACAGATGCCGCCGGTGCGGTGCTCGGTGATCACGGTGCGGCCACGGTCTACGTCGCCGACTCTGCCGATCTTGTCGATTTCGTCGTCGCTCCGAAGGCCGAGCTCCTCGCGCAGCTCGTGGCCTCGGCATCGCCGGCTGCTGTCATCGTCCCATCCTCCGCGGAGGGCAAGGAGGTCGCGGCGCGACTGGCGGTGAAGACCAACTCCGGCATCATCACTGACGCGGTCGCGGTGGACGCCAACCTCGTGGCGACGCAGAGCGTCTTCGGCGGATCGACGGTCGTGCACTCCAAGGTCACCACGGGGACGCCGATCATCACCGTGCGCCCGAACTCCGTCGCCCCGACACCCGGGGCAGGTGGCGCGGCCGGACGCGTCGATGTGTCGGTGACCGTATCGGATGCGGCGAAGTCCGCGAAGGTCACCGGTCGCACCGTGGCCGCGAAGGGCGGACGCCCCGAGCTCGCCGAGGGCGCGGCCCAGGAGCTCG
>CAZLHZ010000055.1:0-1173 GCA_964559285.1 uncultured Actinomycetes bacterium
GGCTGTGCAAGCTCGTTAAGCCGGGAGTCGATTGGCGCGATATCCACCAAGCTGCCGTCGAGCAAATCGCCGCACTGCTGTGCAGCAGCGGCATCCTGCGCTGCAGCGTCGAGGAGTCGCTGAACTCCGGCACGGCGCGGCTCTTTTTCCCGCACGGCATTGGCCACCTCCTCGGCTTGCAGGTGCACGATGTCGGCGGCGTGATGGCCGACGATCAGGGCGGCATGATTCCGAAGCCAGCGCTCGATCCTGCGTTACGACTCACGCGCATCCTCGACCATGTCGAGTCGAGCATCGATCTCGACGAACTGGACCGCATGGAGCGCCGCTATTCGACCACCACACTCCAGTGGCGGAAGTACTTCGACCTCCCGGTCGGCATTGATCGACAGCTTCGGCAGATCAGGGGCTTCGGCGTCCTGCGGGGCCCCAAGCCTCGCAAGGTGCTTGATATCGGGTCGGGCCCCGGGCACTTCCTCCTCGTCGCTGGCATTCTGGGCCATGATGGTCTCGGGATTGATCTGCCCGATCCGATCTTCGATGACCTCAACCAGCTCTTCGGGACCAATCGGATCCTCGAACCCGTCCTTCCGCAGCGGGCATGTGTCCCCGACGGTGCACGCTTCGACTTGATCTACGCGGTGGACGCTGCGTTCCATGACCCGCCCCGCGATGTCCGCGCCATCCAGGATGGCAAGCCGTCGGTTTGGTCTCGGGAGGACTGGACGTGGTTCATCGCGTACGTGCGCGAGGTCCTCACGGACAAGGGCCAGGCCGTTCTCAAGATGAACTACAAGGAATCACGATCGGGACTTCGCCCGGGAACTCCGCAGTTCGAGAGATTCATGCGTACGAAGGGAGTGGGCGTCAACGACCGCACGATCAGGATCCGCCGCACTCGAATCACGGACTGAGACCCGCTCGATGCCATCACTGCGGCCCCAGGCCGAACCTGTCATCACGTGGCCCAACCACTGGGAACGTGTCGGAGAGCGGCTGACTCTGCATTGGCAGGTTAACCACCCGGAGGCGAATCAGGACTCCCAGCTCGAATTGCGCATCAGGATGCGGGGACAGCACGAGTGGGAGCACACCTTCCCGCTCACGGGTGTCGCCGGCACCGTGGACATGACCTTGCCGGAGACCGGCATGTATCACCTCGAGCTGGGGTAC
>CAZLHZ010000055.1:1183-9692 GCA_964559285.1 uncultured Actinomycetes bacterium
GGTCAGGTTCTCAAGCCCCGCCACCGGGTCGATCTCTGGCGGGTGCCCCACGGCCTCACTCGGTGGACCCCCACCGCCGAACGGCTGGCAGCGATGCACCGTGACGCACAACCGCGATTGAAGCGGATCATTTCCTGCATCGAGTCCACGATCGACCTTGACGAGTTGGATCGCCTGGAGCGCGGTTACTCGACCACGACCCTGCAATGGCGCAAGTACTTCGACCTGCCGACCGGCGTCCATCGGCAGCTGCGACACACGGGAACGCCCAACGGGTTCTCGACATCGGCTCAGGAGCCGGTCACTTCCTCCTCATCGCACGCATTCTGGGCCATGACGCCATCGGTATCGACCTGCCGGATCCGATCTTCGACGACCTGAATCGGCTGTTCGGGAACACCCGCCTCCTCGAGTCGATCCTGCCCCAGAAGCCATTCCTCGCCACCAGCGATCGATTCGACCTCATGAACGGAGTTGACTCGTCCTTCCATGATCCGCCGCGTGATGTCAGGAGGGCGCGAGGTGACGAGTCCGGCATGTGGTCGCGTGAGGACTGGATCTGGTTTGTCGATGACGTCCGTGCTCATCTCACAACCGAAGGTCGTGCCGTAATCAAGCTCAATGACAAGGACTACCGCACCGGACTGCACCCCGGCAGCGCCGAGTTCGCGTCACTGATGGACGTGCTCGGTGTCGACGTGATTGACCGCACCATCACCATTCGGAAGGCACCCTCCTAGACCACCGCGCCTGTGGACGGCAACTCGCCTTCCACAGGTGGTGGCGTGCAGGCTCCCCGCATGCCGCTCCATCGACCCCTGCCACCTTCGCCGGATGACGACTCCGCACCGCCCCTTCCACCGGGTCTTCCCATGCGTCCCGTTCTTCGCGATGACATTCCCGTGGTGTGGCGCGATCCCGCGACGCTGGAGGTCGGCGACCCTCCCCGCAGCCAGCAGGTTGCCGACTGCAGACCGGAGGTTGCCGAATGGATTCTCGCTCTGGATGGGTCATCGACGTGCCGCGAGGTGCTCGCCGTCGCCGTCAACCGCGGCATTCCAGCGCAACTCGCCCGCGACATCCTGGCCGGCCTCGACCGGGTCGGTGCCCTCGATGACCTCGCGGTACCACCACCCCTGCACGATGCTCCGACCGAGCATCGCCTTGCCCTCCTCGGACAGGCCGCGGCCGCGGGCCATGCCTACGGCGGCACGCGACTCGTGAGCGAGGTGATGTCCGCCCGGCTGAGAGCGCGCGTCGAGATCAGCGGCAGTGGCCCCGGTGCTCTGTCCCACCTCGTCGAGCCGCTCGCGGCTCTGCTCACGGCGAGCGGCATCGGATGCGTCACCATCGCTCCGCGAGCGGTCTCCACGGACGCCGACCTCCACATCCTCGCCCGCGTCGGTCACCCGGAGATTCCCGACGACGCCGGCGCCCTCCCGCTGCGCCGATCCCACCTTCCGGTGACCACGCTCGGGGCCCGGGCCCGTATCGGTCCCGTCGTGGAACCGGGGCGCACCCCCTGCCTGCGCTGCCTGAGCCTAGACCGCGGCGACATCGACCCCCGGTCATCGCAGCCGTGGCCGCAGCGGGCTGCGCAGATCGCGACGGGACGGGGACGGCGTGGACTCGCGGTGGCCCTTGACAGTGCGCTCGCGGCCGCGGCCACCGCGCAGACCGCCCTGCTCGCGGTCGCCTGGATCGACAGCGGCATCGTGGGAGATGCCGCGCGAACCCCCGGCCGTCTCGTCGACCTGCGCCTTCCGGGTGCGATTCCCGTCACGCGGACGGTCGCGTTTCACCCTGACTGTGCCTGCCGCAGTGACAGCTGCCGGGTTCCGGAGAGTGCATGACCGGCCAACCCCAGACACAATGAGGACGTGTCCGACCTCCCCCGCAAGGCCATCACCCGCAGCGTCAAGGTGGCCAGCCTGCCCGCCGCCTACGCCGGCCGGGCCGCGCTCGGTCTCGGCAAGCGCGTGGGAGGCAAGTCCGCGGAGTCGGTGACAGCAGAAATCCAGCAGCGCACCGCCGAGCAGATGTTCAAGGTCCTCGGTGAGCTCAAGGGTGGAGCGATGAAGGTCGGCCAGGCCCTGAGCGTCTTCGAGGCCGCCCTTCCCGAGGATGTGGCCGCCCCCTACCGCGCGACGCTGACGAAGCTTCAGGACTCTGCCCCGCCGATGCCAGCCGAGTCCGTGCACGCCATCCTCGCGGATGAACTCGGCGACAACTGGCGCTCACGGTTCAGCTCCTTCGACGATCGCCCGGCAGCGGCGGCCTCCATCGGCCAGGTGCACAAGGCGGTGTGGCACGACGGTCGCGTCGTCGCGGTCAAGGTGCAGTACCCCGGTGCGGACAAGGCCCTCCTCGCTGACCTCAACCAGATGGCACGCCTCGGTCGCGTGTTCGGTGCCGCTGTGCCCGGCCTCGACATCAAGCCGCTCATCGAGGAACTGCGCGAGCGTGTCGTGGAGGAGCTCGACTACCTCACCGAGTCCACCTCGCAGCGACGATTCGCCGCGGCGTTCGAGGCCGACGAGGAGTACGTCATCCCCCACGTCCTCGCGGGGGCACCGCACGTGCTCATCTCCGAGTGGGTCGACGGCACTCCCCTGTCAGCAGTCATCGCCCACGGGACCCGCGAGGAACGCGACCGGGCGGGATTGCTCTACGAGCGCTTCCTGCTGTGCGGACCGGAGCGCGCCGGCCTCATGCATGCTGATCCGCATCCCGGCAACTACCGGATCACCCCCGACGGACGGCTGGCCATCCTCGATTTCGGCGCCGTCGCTCACCTGCCCGGCGGACTTCCCCTGGCGATGGGGTCACTGCTGCGGATCGCCTCCAGTGGCGATGCCGCCACGGTTCTCGAGGGCCTGCGCCGTGAGGGCTTCGTCCGACCGCATATCGAGGTCGATGCGCAGCAGGTTCTCGACTACCTCGACCCCTTCGTCGAACCGGCGCGACATGATGTCTTCCACTTCTCGCGCGACTGGCTGCGCGGGCAGTTCAACCGCCTCAATGACGTGCGCAACCCTGACTTCACGATCGGCATGAAGCTCAATCTGCCGCCGAGCTACGCCCTCATTCATCGCGTGTGGCTCGGCTCGATCGGTGTGCTCTGCCAACTCGATGCGCACGTTCCGGTGCGCGGCGAACTCGAGCGCTGGGCCCCCGGCTTCACGGACTGAGTGAGTCGGAGGGTGGCTCCTCGCCACGCAGGATCGCAAGCAGCGCATCGCCGTAGCGCTCCACCTTCGCGGGACCGATTCCACTGACCGCCATCAACCCCTCGGCACTGTCGGGCATCACATCGGCCACTGCCTCAAGCGTGGCATCCGTGAAGATGACGTAGGCCGGAACCGCGCGATGGGTCGCCTCGGCCAGCCGCCAGGCTTTGAGTCGCTCCAGCAGATCCTCGTCCAGCGACGCGGGGCAGGTGCGGCACCGACCGCGCGCCCGTTCGGCACCGGTTACCAGGGCCTTGCCGCAGGCACGACAGGTCGATGGTCGCCGCATCGGTCGCTCACCGCGGGACCGGGATCCGGATCCGGCCCGGACGGTCGCCCCTTCCCCCGCGACCACCTCGGCCGCCATCGCCTCATCGAGGAACCGGCTCCGCCGGCGCGTCGCCCGGCCGCCCGGCTGGCGCGCCTGCGCCCAGGACAGCTCAAGGTGGCGGGCCGCTCTTGTCAGCCCGACGTAGAGAAGTCGACGCTCCTCCTCCAGATCCGCATCGTCCCCGCCGTAGGGCACGAGGGCATCCGTCAGACCGACGAGAAACACGGCCTGCCACTCCAATCCCTTGGCCGCGTGCAGGGAGCTGAGGGTCACGCCGTCCACGAGCGGTGCATGCTGGGACTCGGCTCGACGATCCAATTCCGTGATCAGCCCGGCGAGGTCATCGCACACCTGCGTTCGCTGCAGATCATCGGCAAGATCGACCAGCGCCGACAGCGACTCCCACCGCTCACGCACCGCACCACGACCGGACGGCGCCTGCGCGGTCCAGCCCATGGCGGTGATGACGGCCGTCACCTGGGCTCCGAGTGTGCGCCCATCCGCTTCGACCTCACCAGCGCGCGCAGCACCTCGGATGCGCGTCACCGCCTCGCGCACCTCCGGTCGATCGAAGAACCGCTCACCGCCGCGCACGGTGTAGGCGATCCCGGCCGCCGCCAAGGCCTGCTCGAAGCCCTCCGACTGCGCATTGATGCGGAACAGGATCGCGATCTCGCGAGCCGGAACACCCGACGCGATGAGCGCGCTGATGCGTCGCGCGACGTCCTCGGCTTCCGCCGTCTCATCGTCGTACGTCGTGATCCGCGGCTCCGGTCCTGATTCACGCTGCGAGACCAGGGACAGCCGCAGGGCCGCCGCCGGTCCCTTGGCGGTGGCGAGAACACGATTGGCCACATCGACAATCTGCGGTGAGCACCGATAGCAGCGGATGAGTCGCACCTCCGTCGCATTCGAGTGGCGCTGCCGGAACGTGAGCAGGCTCTCCGGTGATGCCCCCGCGAAGGAGTAGATGGTCTGCGCAGCATCTCCGACGACACACAGGTCATCGCGATCACCGAGCCATAGGTCAAGGACACGCTGCTGGAGCGGGTTGACGTCCTGGTACTCATCCACCGTGAACCATCGGTAGGCGGCGGCAATCTCCTCCTGCACGGGGCGGTAGCGCTTCATCAGTCCCGCGGTGAGGAGGAGCACCTCCTCGAAGTCCAGCACGCCGCGCTCAGCTCGCACATCCTCATAGGCCTCGTAGACACGGGCCATCTCCTCCGGCAGCACCGGTGGCTGACGGTGCGAGTGCGTGGCGGCATCGGCGTACTGGGACGGAGCAATGAGGGTCGACTTGGACCACTCGATCTCCCCCGACAGATCGCGCACCGTCGTGGGATCGGTGGGGACTCGACATCGCTTCGCGGCCTCCGCGACGAGCGGAGCCTTGCTCGCGACGAGGTCGGGCAGGGATCCGGACTGGTAGCGCGGCCAGAAGTAGCGCAGTTGACGCAGGGCTGCGGCATGGAAGGTGCGGACCTGGACACCCTCGACGCCGAGGAGTCGCAGGCGTTCGCGCATCTCACCGGCGGCGCGCGTGGTGAAGGTGACCGCGAGTGTGCGCCGCGCCTCGTGGGCACCGGTGCTCACCGCGTGCGCAATCCGATGCGTGATCGCCCGGGTCTTGCCCGTGCCGGCGCCAGCGAGCACGACGACAGGTCCGTGAACCGCGAGTGCCACCGCGCGCTGCTCCGGGTCGAGCCCGGCGAGGATCTCGTCGGTCACAGGGAACTGCGACTCACGACAGGCCGAGCGCGGCCTGCACCTGCCCGATCGAGGGGTTCGTCATCGCCGTGCCGTCGGGGAAGGTGACCGTGGGGACAGTCTGATTGCCCCCGTTGACGCTCTCGACGAACGCGGCCGCCTGCGGATCACGCTCGATATCGACCTCGACGAAGGCGATGCCAGCGCGCGTCATCTGCGCCTTGAGCCGCTGGCAGTAGCCGCACCAGGTCGTGGAGTACATCGTCACCTCGGACATGCGGGCACGATATCCCGTGGGCCCGACATGGGCGCTACCTGCGCACCGTGAGGGGGCGCACCCAGTCGCCGGGCAGGGGCTGCCCGAACCAGCGCTCGATGAGCCGGTGCGCGATGCTCACCGGCGGGGGTAGGCGCAGGTCACCGGCCCGGCAGGCGGCCGCGACCTCCTCGCGGCTGAACCAGCGCACCTCGTCGATCTCGGCACCATCCGGGGTGAGGGTCGTCTCCGTCGCCCACCCGTGGTAGCCGAGCATGAGCGAACTTGGGAACGGCCACGGCTGGCTGCCGAGATAGGCCACCTCGCCGACGCGGACCCCCGACTCCTCGAAGGTCTCGCGCGCGACCGCTGCCTCGGCCGTCTCCCCCGGCTCGACGAATCCGGCGAGGGTCGAGAACCATCCCGGACTCCAGCGCGACTGACGGCCCAGCAGGGCGCGGTCCGCCTCGTCGCGGATGAGCATGATGACGGCCGGGTCGGTGCGGGGGTAGTGCTCGCTGGCATCAACCGGGCATCGGCGTACCCACCCACCGGTCACCGCCGCGGTCGGCGCTCCGCACCGGGCACAGCAGGGATGGGCGCGATGCCAGTTGTCCAGTGCCACCGCGGTGACGAGGATGCCGGCATCGCGATCATCGAGGACGGCACCGAGCTCGCGCAGGTCCTCGGACTCGCCCGCGATGTCCGAGCGCACCGCGAAGTACGCCGTTCCCGCGGCATCCCGGCCGAGGAAGAGTCGCTCGGCGGCGGCATCGACCTGCGACGTGGGGGTCAGCACCAGTCGCACTCGATCATCGCGGGTGATGGCCGCCCGTCCCTCGGCCACCGCGATGACGCGGGTGCTCGGATCGGCCCAGGCGCTCGCCAGCCAGTCGGCATCGGATCGCAGATGCGCATCTCGTGCCAGAGTGCCGCGGGCGAGCATGAGGTCGGCGAGCAGGGCGCGGTCGGCCGACGCGGATGACGGGGGCACGGGCGCAGCGTACGGCCAGCGCAGCCGCACCCGTCATCACGCGCCATCCCGCGCGGATGTCACCTCGCCCCGAGCACCTCCCCCGCGAGGAGGGCTTCGAGTTCGACCCGACCCGGGAGATCGACGGGACGGACGACCTCCCCTGTGCGGACCATGACGAAGGCGGCTCCCACCTCCTCAAGGGACACCCCCCGCCGCTCCGCCCAGGCGAGTCGATAGATCGCCAGCTGCAGGGGATCGCCCCCCCGACCGGTCTTCCAGTCGATGACCTCGTCGACGCCGTCGATCCGGAAGACCGCATCGATCCTGCCACGCACGGTGTGCTCCCCGAGGTGCACGACGAAGGGTGCCTCGACGGCCACCGGCGCCAGGCGTGCATAGGGCAGCGAGAGGAAGCGCTCGCGCATCTCGAGCACATCCGCGGGGGTGCGAATCGCGTCATCCGCCGCTCCCGGAAGGTCGTCAGGCTCCAGCAGGGCGAGCTGGCTGCCCGCCTGCGTCGCGAGCAGTCGCTCCACCCAGGTGTGGAACTGCACCCCCCACCGCGCCTCGGGCGCCGGTGGTCGCGGCATCGGCCGCCGCAGCCGTCGCCGACACAGGTCCGGGTCACGGGCGAGGTCGAGGATCTGGGAGGCGGTGAGCGCCGCGGGAAGTCGGATCGGGCTGGGGGGCTCGGCCGCCTCCCGTTCCAGGAGGGCGAGGTCTCGATCCCACTGCGCGATGCGCATGGCATCCGACTCGCGCGCGGGGCGGTCCGCGGGCCGGTCCGCGGGCACGTCCGCCGGTCCCGCGACATCGACCTCGGACCCGGTTCCCTCCTGCCCGTGCAGGACCGCGAGCACCGCGTCAGCCACCTCGCGACGTCGCTTGGCCTGGGATGACACGGGTGCCGCGACCGCGGTCGGCCCGCGACTCAGCAGGGGGTTCACCTCCCCCTCCCCGGGTGCCGGTGCCCAGATCAGGGCGTCACCACCCGCCTCGCGGCACACGGCCCGGACCGCCTCGAGATAGGCACCGGGGCCGCGCGGGGTCTTCTGACTCCAGCCCCAGTGGTGACCCGACGCGATGACGAGGCGCTCGGCGCGGGTCAGCGCGACGTAGGCCAGCCGGGTCTCCTCGAGCTGCTCGAGGTGGCGGGCCGCGGCACGGTAGGCGTCGTAGTCCTTCGCGCGCGGCCCCTTCTCGCCGATGTCGGGGAATCCGACATAGGCGAGGTAGGCCTCGTCGTCGTTGAACTCCACCCGGGTCGGCAGGTCGTCGGTGAGGGCATCGGGCAGTGTCACGGGCGAGGTGGGCCACTGTCCCCGGCCCTGGCTGGAGGGGAACACCGTCCGGCAGAGGAAGGGCAGGACGACGATGCCGTACTCCAGCCCCTTCGACTTGTGGACCGTCATGAGGGTGACGGCATTGCGATCAGCGGTGAGGGTGATCTCCGGTGAGCAGCTCCACCGGTCGGCATCGAGCAGGTGGGCGAGGAAGGCCCCGAGATCGGATCTGCCGTCCAGGTCCCGGTAGTCCGCCGCGAGGTCAAGAAACCCGGACATGGCCTCGCGTGCCGACACGGTGAGGGTCGCCGGGCTGGCCGCAAGCTCGACATCGAGGCCGGTGACGGCGAGAACGCGGTGGATGAGGTCGACGACCGGCTCCCCGAGGCCGCGGCGGAGATCGCGCAGTTCCGCCGCCAACAGCGCAATCCGCTCCCGCGCCTCCTCGGACAGTCCGTCCACGGGTCGGCCGCGCCGAACATCGTCCACGGCATCGGCCAGGGCGGGGACCTCGACCGGATCCACCCCGTCAAGCGCGGCCGCGATCCGGGCTCGGACCGACCGCCCCGGATCCACCGTCGACCCTCCCGTCTCGGCAGCCGCATGTCGGGCGAGGGCCGCGAGGTCGCGGGTGCCGATCCGCCAGCGCGGCCCCATGAGGATGCGCAGCAGGGCAGGATTGGCGGCCGGATCGTGGAGCACCTCGAGGATGCTGCGCACCTC
>CAZLHZ010000056.1:0-3321 GCA_964559285.1 uncultured Actinomycetes bacterium
GGTCGCCGGCAGGTGCAGGGCACCGCGCATTCCTGGCTGCCGGTCGTGCGCCTCCTGCTTGACGGTGCCGTGGTCGGCTTTGTCACAGGGCTGGTCGGTGCCGGCGGTGGATTCCTCGTCGTCCCCGCACTGGCCCTGCTCGGTGGGCTGCCGATGCCCATCGCCGTGGGCACGTCCCTGCTGGTCGTCATGATGAAGTCCACCGCTGGGTTCCTCGGCTACGCCGTCACCTTCGGCGGCGGCAGCATTGTCAGCTGGAACGGCGCGGTGCAGTTTGACTGGGGTCCGGTTGCCATCGTCACGATCGCAGCGGTGGCCGGGTCCTTCATCGGCGCGATCCTCGCCGGACGCATCCATCCGGATCGCCTGCGCCGCGCCTTCGGGTGGTTCGTGCTCGCGATGGCGGTCTTCATCCTCAGCCAGCAGGTGGGTGGCGCTCTCCTCTCCTTTGCTCGAGATGGCGTCCTGAATGCCGTCGAGGTGATTGCCGGAATCGCCGTGATCATCGCGGGGATCGTCATCGCCATCCGATGGCCGGTCAAGGTCGCGATCGCTGACTTTGACACCTCAGGTGCGATCCCACCGTCAACCTCGCCGCCGCCCACTCCGCCCGCGTCGCAGGAGAAGACCCCCTGACCGGCTGGACCACCGCCCGGCTCGCCTACTCCGCGCTGAGCCCCGACGACGCACCGGAACTCTTCGCCGCGCTCGACCACCCGGAGGTGGGGCGCTACATCGGCGGCCCGGATGTGACGACCCTGCACAACCTGCAGGCCCGGATCGACTGGCTGCGTGCCGGGCCGCCCCCCGATCGCGCGGGACAGACCTGGATCAACGTTGTCGTACGCCGGTCCCGGGATCGCGCCGTCATCGGCCGAGTCGAGGCGACGGTCCACACCGACTGGGCGGAGCTGGCCTGGGTGATCGGCCCGCAGCACTGGGGGCAGGGCTACGGCACCGAGGCTGCCGGCTGGCTCATCGAGCACCTCGCGCAGTCGTATGGCGTGACCGAGCTGTGGGCGACCGTCGATCCCGGCAATACCGCCTCGATCCGGATCGTCCAGAGGTGGGGGTTCGTGCACCAGGAGCCGAAGTACCGGCGTACGCCGGAGTCGTTCGACGAGGGGGATCTGGTCTTCGCGCGCGGACTGCGCGAGAATCACCTGCCATGAGCCCGCAGCTGAGCCCGTCGGAGTTCGTCGCCAGCCTCGAGCGTGACGGGCGGCGGATGATCGAGGTCGTGACCGAGGGGGATCTCGGTGCGCCGGTGCCCCCGTGCCCAGGCTGGACCCTCACCGAGCTCGCCGGCCACCTCGGTGCGGTGCATCGCTGGGCCGCCGCCCTCATCCGCAGCGGGGAGCCGGGGGAGCGGGAACCCGGTCCGGTCGAGCGCGCGACCCTCGTGGAGTGGATGAGCGACGGCCTGACGGATCTGCTCGACCTGCTGTCCGGGCTCGACCTGTCCGCCCCGGCGTGGACGTTCGGACCGGAGCCGCATCTGGCGGCGTTCTGGCCGCGCCGCCAGGCGCAGGAGACGGCCGTCCACCTGTGGGATGCCGAACTGTCGCAGGGTCGCACCCATGTCATCGATCCGCGGCTGGCCGCTGATGGCGTGGACGAGGTGCTCACCGTGTTCGTGCCGCGGCAGATCCGGCGCGGTCAGCTCGAGCCGCTCCCCGGTGGCGTCCTGCTCGTGCTCAGTGACTGCGATGACGAGACGGCGGTGCTCGCGGGGGAGGGCGGCGATGTCGACGCGCCGACGCAGGTCATGGTCCGCGGAACGGCGCAGGAGATCCTGCTCGCGCTGTGGCGCCGTCAGCCGATCGATGCCCTCGACATCGCGGGCGATGCCGAGGTGGCCCGCCGGATCTTCGCCGGCGCGCTCACCTCCTGAGGCGCACCTCAGCGATAGCGTCCGGCCATGGATGAGGCCGATGCCACCCCGCGCGAGGTCGTCGTCGACTATCGCTTCCTTCTCGCCAATGAGCGGACCTTCCTCGCCTGGGTGCGCACCGCCCTCGGACTGATCGCCGGAGGTGTCGCCCTCGACCAGTTCGTCCGCGTCGAGCGCGGTGAGGGGCTCGTCGTCGCCGCGGCTGTCGCGATCATCGTCGCGGGCGCACTCGTCGCCCTCATCGGCACGGTGCGATGGGCGCGCACCGATGCTGCGATGCGCGCAGGCCGACCGGTCGGCCGCACTCCCGCGCTCATCGTCGTCGGCGTCCTCATCACAGTCATGGCCCTCGTCGTCGCCGGCATCGTCCTGCTCGCCTGATGTCGGCACCTGATGGCGGCGATGCCCGCCGGCCGCGCCCGATGCCGGGCCAGATCCCGGAGTCCTACGGATACGACGAGGTCGGCACTCGCACGCGTCAGGCGTGGCTGCGGACGAGTCTGGTCATCGTCGTGCTGGCCCTGCTCGCCGTGCGTGTGCTCATCGTCGGGGGTCACCCACTGGCAGTGGTCATCCTGCCGGTGCTCCCGGCGGCGGCGATGCTCACCGTGGCCGGATTGCGCAGCCATCGGCTGCGCAATCACGAGTCGGAGCCGGTCCCGCGCTGGATGATCGCGGTCACCGTCGGCGGGTCGGTGGCCCTCGCGATCATCGTCGTGATCGGGATCGCCCTCGCGGCTGGCTGATTGTCCGTCGCGACAGATCAGTGGCTGTCGTCCGCCGCCTGATCCGCATCAACCTTCCCGGTGCCGCGTGCCTCAGGTCCCTTGCGCATGCTGCGTGTGGCATACATGAACACCGCGAGGGCGATCACGAGCGCTCCGGCACCAATGCCGACACGCATCGTGGCCTCGGAGTCCTTGCCCTCGACGAGTTCGCCGAGGAACACCACCGCGATGACGGCGACGACGACGCCGATGAGCTTGCCTTTGAGGTCGTCGAGGGAGTTGATCTGCAGCCACGCGGGCAGTTGCAGCGACTCGTCGACGAAGAGTTCATAGAGGCCGTAGCCGATGACGAGAAGCACCGTCGCCAGCAGGAGCGTGTCGACGGAGGCGAGCACCGAGACGGTCGACTCCTTGAGCGGGACGCCCGTCTGGAGCAACTTGATCGCAGCGGACCCCATCTCCCACAGTCCGATGACGATGAGGATGAGTCCACCGACGAGGGAGCCGATGGCCGGCAGGATGACGACATAGCGCGAGAGCTCGATGAGGCGTCGCATGGCGGCAGGCTACCGGCTGGAGCTGACGTCAGGCCCGTGTTGCCACGAGCACGGGAATCTCCCGCTCGGTCCGGTCCTGATACTCCGCGTAGGGCGGGAACACCGCGACGCTGCGCTCCCACCAGAGGAGGCGTTCATCCCC
>CAZLHZ010000056.1:3331-5269 GCA_964559285.1 uncultured Actinomycetes bacterium
CGGCTCGGGGCCGTCCTGAATCATCGCCAGCGGTGAGGTGATGAGGTTGTGGTACCAGTCGGGATGGTCTGGATGGCCGCCCTTGCTCGCGACGAGGGCGTAGTCCCCGTCATGCTCCACGCGCATCAGGGCGATCTTGCGCACCTTGCCGCTGCGGGCCCCCATCATCGTCACGATGATGACGGGGATGCCGGTGTCTCGAAGCGTGTTCGCCCGGGTTCCACCGGACGCCTCATAGTCGGCCACCTGCTCGGCGACCCATGCTGATGTGCTCGGCTCGTAGTCTCCAGTGATCGGCATGGTGGTCCCTTGCTGCTTCGTCGTGATGGATTCAATTCATTCGGCCGGACTGCAGCGGAGCGTGTGGAGATGCATCAGCGCACGTGACGCACGGTGAGCCCGTCGATTCCGGCGAAGTCATCGGGATTGCGCGTGTAGACCGGCAACTCATGTCGAATTGCCGTGGCCGCAATCAGGGCATCGTAGGTGCGAGCGCGACGCTTGCGCCCGGAACTGCGCAGCGCGGCTGCGACTCGTCCGAACGCCCGTGCTGCCTCGGCATCGAAGGGCAGCGGTGTGAAATGCGCCTCGGCAACCTGCAATACGGACTGTCGTGCACTGCGTTCGTCATCGGTTGCCGCTACTAGTGGCCCGACCGAGAGTTCGGCGAGCGTGATCGCGGCAATGAAACTCTCCTGCGGGAGATCGGCAGCAGCAAGTGCACCCAGGTCGATGACGACGCTGGTGTCGAGAAGTCCTGCGGGGTCGCTGTAGGTCACAGGGAGTCATCCAGGACGTCGGCAAGATCGGCGCGCAATCGCTCAAGCGAGAATGTTGGCGTGCCGCGCCAGAGCTCCAGCAGTCGAGCGCTGTCGGTCCCGCGATTCAGTGGCCGAAGTTCAGCGATCGGGCGTCCCTGACGTGTGACCGTCACCGTGGCTCCGCGCACCACGGAGTCGAGGATCTGTCCCCCGTGGTTTCGAAGGTCGCGGACGCTCACATCGGTCACCCGGCAACAGTCTCACGCGTGATACATCCGGTCAATGCTCGACCATGTGACGGACCCGCCCGCCCGGGTGCCTGCGGGTCCCGCCGCAGCATCTCTCACGCACGGGAACCCGTGCGTGAGACTGTCCCCGTGACCAACCGCCTGCGCGATGCGACGAGCCCCTACCTCCAGCAGCACGCCGACAACCCGGTCGACTGGTGGCCCTGGGGCGAGGAGGCCTTCGAGGAGGCCCGGCGCCGGGATGTGCCGATCTTCCTGAGCATCGGCTACAGCGCCTGTCACTGGTGCCATGTCATGGCGCATGAATCGTTCGAGGACCCCCGGCTTGCGGCGTACCTCAACGAGCACTTCGTGAGCATCAAGGTGGACCGCGAGGAGCGACCCGATGTCGACTCCATCTATATGGACGCAACCGTGGCGCTCACCGGTCAGGGCGGCTGGCCGATGTCGGTGTTCCTCGACCACCGCGCCCAGCCGTTCCTCGCGGGCACGTACTACCCACCTGAGCCGCGCCACGGCATGCCCTCCTTCGGCCAGCTCCTGCAGGCCATCACGCAGGCATGGGTCGAGCGTCGCGATGAGGTTGATGCTGCCGGCGGTCGGATCCTCGAGGTGCTCGCGCGACGGCAGGCGCCCAGCGGCGAGGGACTCCTCGCCCCTGCCGCGGAGCAGCTCGATGAGGCGGCGCGCCTGCTCGGCACGCACTACGACGAGCGTGCGCACGGGTTCGGTGGTGCCCCGAAGTTCCCGCCGTCCATGCTCATGGAGTTCCTGCTGCGGCACCACGCCCGCACCGGCAGCCCTCAGTCGCTCGCGATGGTCGAGGGCACCCTCACCGCGATGGCCCGCGGGGGGATCTACGACCAGATTGGTGGCGGATTTGCACGTTACTCCGTCGACGCCGACTGGGTCGTGCCGCACTTCGAGAA
>CAZLHZ010000056.1:5279-9519 GCA_964559285.1 uncultured Actinomycetes bacterium
CACTCGCGGAGCGGATCGTGCGCGAGACAGCGGAGTTCGTCCTCACCGAACTGCGCACTGACGAGGGAGGTTTCGCTGCCGCCTTCGACGCCGACAGCGAGGGCGAGGAGGGCCGCTTCTATGTGTGGACGCGGGCGCAGCTGCGCGAGGTGCTCGGCGATGCGGACGGCGAGTGGGCGGCTGACCTGCTCACGGTGACCGACGCGGGAACCTTCGAGCACGGCACCTCGACCCTGCAACTGCTCGCCGATCCCGATGACCCGGCGCGCTGGCAGCGCTGCCGCCGAGCGCTGCGCAGCGCGCGTGCCGAGCGCATCGCCCCCGGTCGCGACGACAAGATCGTCGCTGCGTGGAACGGCCTCATGATCGCCGCGCTCGCCGAGGCTGGTGCACTGCTCGAGGAGCCGACGTGGGTCGAGGCGGCGATCGCTGCCGCCGACCTGCTCCTGACCGTTCACCTCGGGGCGGACACCGCGACTGACGGTGACCGACTCGTGCGCACCTCACGCGACGGAATCGCAGGTGACACCGACGGGGTGCTCGAGGATTACGCCGATGTGGCCGAGGGACTTCTCGCGCTCTACACCGTCACCGGTGATGACTCCTGGCTCGCACTGGCCGGTGTGCACCTCGATGTCGTCCTCGAGCACTTCGCCGACGGCGAGGGCGGCTTCTTCGACACGGCCGATGATGCCGAGGCGCTGGTACGCCGACCCCGGGACCCTGCCGACGGGCCCGCCCCCTCAGGCTGGGCCGCCGCCACCCAGGCTCTCCTCACCTACGCCGCGCTCACCGGGTCGGCCGAGCATCGCTCGGCCGCCGAGGCGGCCCTCGCCGTCGTCACCTCCCTGGCCGATCGCGCTCCGCGCGCGGTGGGCTGGGGGCTGGCCGCGGCCGAGGCGCTGGTCGACGGGCCGCGGCAGGTCGCGATCGTCGGGCCCAGCACGGGTGCGGACACCGCGGCCTTGCGGCGTACCGCCCTCATGGCGACCGCACCCGGCTGCGTCATCGCCGTCGGTGAGCCGACCGCTGACGCCGATGCGGTGCCGCTCCTGCAGGACCGACCGCTCATCGCGGGTGCGGCCACGGCCTATGTCTGCCGGGGATTCACCTGCGACCTGCCGACGACCGCGGTGGAGGTGCTCGCGCGCCAGGTGGGAGCCCGAATCGAGCAATCACACTGATGCATCAAGATGCGCACCGGTGATGCTAAGGTGCGCCCATGCGTACTACGCTCACGATCGACGACAGCCTCTACGCCGAGGCCAAGATCCGCGCCGCTCAAGTCGGCTGCGGCATCGGGTCCCTCGTCGAGGATGCGCTGCGTGACTACCTTGCCCGCGCCGGTGCGTCACGGCCTGCGGACTACCCGCCGCTGCCGACCTTCAGGTCGGGTGGAACCCGGCCGGGTGTCGATCTCAACGACATGTCCGCAGTTCTCGAACTCTTGGACGAGGGCCAAGAACCGCATGCGCGCCGTTGATGTCAACGTTCTCATCTACGCCTTTGACAGTGATGCCCCGCACCACACAACCGCGGCAGCTGTGATTCAGGAGTGTGCAGAGACTGCCGAACCACTGGTGCTCTTCCCCGCCGTCATCGTCGGCTTCCTGCGCGTCGTCACGGACCGCCGCATCCTGCGCACCCCGGCGTCGCCGGAACTCGCGAAGGAGTTCCTCGACCGGCTACTCGCGTGGCCGACGGTCCGAGTCGCCGCCGAGGGCCCGCGGTGGTGGGACGCGTGCGCCCCCCTGCTGGACCGTCACCAGCCTCGCGGAGCGGAGGTGGTCGACGTGAGCCTCGCCGCCGCAGCCATGGCGCAGGGTGCCACGTGGGTCTCGTACGACCGTGGCTTTGCCCGCTTCGCAGGGCTGCGGTGGATGAATCCCGCGGACCGGGAGCTCGACAGCGACGCGTAGCCGACTACGAATCCAGACCTGCGACTCCCCCCGCTGACGCCCACTCGCGCGGTAGCCTCGCACCGTGTCGCTGTCCGATCTGGTCTACGCCGTCTACGAGTGGCGACTGCGCCACCAGATCCGGCCCGACCAGATGCCGCGCCACGTCGGCGTCATCCTCGACGGCAATCGGCGCTGGGCGACAAGTCACGGCTCGCTGTCCGAGGTCGGTCATCGCGCGGGCGCGGCCAAGATCGTCGAGGTCCTCGGCTGGTGCGAGGAGTCCGGCATCGAGGTCGTCACCCTGTGGCTGCTGTCGACCGACAACCTCTCGCGCCCCAAGGACGAGCTCGAGGCACTCCTGGGCATCATCGATGACACTGTGCGCGACCTCGCCTCGACCCGGCGCTGGCAGATCAAGCCGATGGGCGCACTCGACCTGCTGCCCGCCCCCACCGCGCAGGTCCTCAAGGAGTCAGCGGAGGTGACGCGGGACATCGGCGGGATGACCGTCAATGTCGCTGTCGGGTACGGCGGTCGCCGGGAGGTCGTCGACGCGGTCCGCTCCCTGCTCCAGCAGCACGCGATCGCCGGGACCACACTTGATGAGCTCGCCTCCGTGCTCGACGCCGACCACATCTCCGAGCACCTCTACACCCGCGGTCAGCCGGATCCCGACCTCGTCATCCGGACCTCGGGGGAGCAGCGACTGTCCGGCTTCCTGCTGTGGCAGAGCGCGCACTCGGAGTTCTACTTCTGCGAGGCCTACTGGCCGGACTTCCGCAAGGTCGACTTCCTGCGCGCCCTGCGCGCCTACAGCCTGCGCACCCGGCGCTACGGCGTCTGACGCCGGCACCTGAACACGGCGCATCCTGCGGCGTGTTGCCGGGCTGCGTGGAGCGTGCGTCCCTAGTCTGCGATGGCATGACGCGCCGCACCTATGTCCTTGACACCAGTGTGCTCCTGTCGGATCCCCGGGCGCTGCGGCGCTTCGACGAGCATGAGGTCGTCCTCCCGGTCGTCGTCATCGGGGAGCTGGAAGCCAAACGCACCCACCCCGAGCTCGGCTACTTCGCACGATCCGCCCTGCGTGAGCTCGATGACCTGCGAGTCCGGCACGGCCGGCTCGATGAGCCGGTGCCGGTGGGCGAGTCCGGGGGCACCCTGCGCGTGGAGCTCAACCATGCGGATGAGTCCGTCCTCCCGGCGGGAATGCGCGCGGGGGACAACGACACCCGGATCCTCGCCGTCGCCCGCAACCTGCAGGTCGAGGGCCGGGAGGTGGCGCTGGTGAGCAAGGACCTGCCGATGCGGGTCAAGGCCTCGGCCCTCGGGCTCGTCGCCGAGGAGTACCGCGCTGAGCTCGTGGCGACGTCCGGGTGGACCGGGATGGACGAACTCGAGGTCAGCCCAGCCGAGATCGACCTGCTCTTCGAGTCGGGGCTCCTCGATCTGGACGCGGCCCGCGACCTGCCCTGCCACACCGGTCTCGTCCTGCTCTCCACCCGCGGCAGCGCCCTGGGCCGGGTCACCCCCGACAAGCGGGTGCGCCTCGTCCGTGGTGATCGCGATGCGTTCGGTATCCATGGTCGCAGCGCGGAGCAGCGGATCGCCCTCGATCTCCTCCTCGATCCGGAGATCGGAATCATGTCCCTCGGCGGCCGGGCCGGCACGGGCAAGAGCGCCCTGGCCCTGTGCGCCGGGCTGGAGGCCGTCCTTGAGCGCAGGCTGCATCGCAAGGTCGTCGTCTTCAGGCCGCTCTACGCCGTCGGCCAGCAGGATCTGGGCTACCTGCCCGGCAGCGAGGGCGAGAAGATGTCGCCCTGGGCCCAGGCCGTGTTCGACACCCTCGGCTCCGTCACCACCGCGGAGGTCGTCGACGAGGTGCTCGACCGCGGAATGCTGGAGGTGCTCCCCCTCACCCACATCCGCGGCCGATCCCTCCACGACGCATTCGTCATCGTCGACGAGGCTCAATCCCTCGAGCGCAATGTCCTGCTCACGGTGCTGTCGCGGATCGGCAGCGACTCGCGTGTGGTGCTGACCCACGATGTGGCCCAGCGGGACAACCTGCGCGTCGGTCGACACGACGGTGTCGCGGCCGTGGTGGAGACGCTCAAGGGTCATCCGCTCTTCGCCCACATCACCCTCACCCGGTCCGAGCGGTCGCCGATCGCGGCCCTCGTCACCGAGTTGCTCGAGGACATCCCGCTCTGACCTGCCTTAGCGATGTGGATAAATCCCGTGATCCATCTCACGGAATGGACGACTAAGAGCGGCCCGTTCGTTCATTCTTGCTGGGCTATGTCCGATTTGCCCGTGAACTAGGACACCTCGGGTCC
>CAZLHZ010000057.1:0-9506 GCA_964559285.1 uncultured Actinomycetes bacterium
CTACACCCCCGGCCACCTCACCTCCGGTGACGATGTGCTGGAACTCCAGCGACGGCTCATCGGCCTCGGCTTCGACCCAGGACGTCCCGACGGCATCTTCGGCGTTCTCACCGACAGCGCTGTCCGCGAGTTCCAGCGCAACGTGGGCGTGGATGTTGATGGCACCTGCGGGCCCGCCACCTTTCGTGCGTTCGAGCGACTGACGCGAACCATCGGCGGTGGCCGCAGTGAGGACCTGCGCGAGCAAATGCAGTTCATCTCGGCGAGCGGATCCATCGCCGACAAGATCGTTGTTCTTGATCCCGGAGACGGCCGTGATGTCCACGGAGTCGCGGAGGCAGAGGTCACCGACGACATCACCTCCCGTCTCGAGGGCCGCCTGGCGGCGCTCGGCACACAGGTCCTCATGACCCGGCCGCCCGCCACCCGTTTCCGAGGTGCACTGGACGAGGCAGCTCGGGCGCAGTTCGCCAACGACACGTCCGCTGACCTTGTCCTGTCGATCCATCTCGACGGCTGTGCGTCACCGGTAGCCAACGGTGTCGCGACCTTCTACTACGGCGATCCGCTCGGGGGCAGCCACTCGCTGACCGGTCGCCGGGCCGCGGAGCTCATCCAGGAGGAGGTCTGCGCCCGTACCGACCTCACCGACTGCCGCACGCATCCCCGCACCTGGGATCTGCTGCGCTTCACGCGCATGCCCGCCGTGCGTGTCGACCTCGGTTATCTCAGCAATCCGGGAGACCGGACCCGTCTCGCTGATGCGCGCTTCCGGGATGCCCTTGCCGAGTCGATCGCCGCGGCCGCGAGTCGACTCTTCGGTCCCGGGTGACGCTGCCTCAGCTCAGCGGCGCGGCGAGTGTGGCCACAGGAGGCGGACGACAAAGCCGATGAGGCCCCCGAGACAGAGCAGACCGACACCGATGGCGATCATCCTCGCCGGGCCGCCACGTGCCATGTGTCACCACCCGTACCCTGACTCGTCGGGATCACGCCCCCTCCGGCATGGTAGCAGGCACAATGAGCCTGCATCTGTCGCAGCAGATGTCCGAGCAGCAGTTCCCACGAGCGGAAGGGCGGCGACGTGAGCGGATCGCGCCTTGACCCCTGGCTGGATTCCTACGCCACCCGGGCGCGCACGATGCGTGCCTCGGAGATCCGGGCCCTGTTCTCGGTCGCCTCCCGACCCGAGGTGGTCTCACTGGCCGGCGGAATGCCCTTTGTGCAGGCCCTGCCACTGGAGTCCGTCGCCGAACTCGCGGCCCGGCTGATCCGCGATCGCGGCCCCGAGATGCTGCAGTACGGCTCCGGCCAGGGTCACCCTGCGCTGCGGGAGCAGATCCTCGAGGTGATGTCCGAGGTCGGCATCACCGCACACCCGGACGATGTCATCGTCACCCCCGGTTCCCAGATGGCACTCGACCTTGTCACCCGGGTCTTCTGTGATCCGGGGGATGTCGTCCTTGTGGAAGCCCCCTCCTATGTGGGGGCCCTCGGTGTCTTCCAGGCCTACGAGTGCCGGGTGGTCCATGTCGCGATGGACGAGGAGGGCCTGCATCCGGGGGCACTCCAGGAGACCATTGATCGGCTCGCAGCCGAGGGCATCACTCCGAAGCTCATCTACACGATTCCGTCGTACCAGAATCCCGGCGGTGTCACCCAGGGTCCGCAGCGACGTCGCGAGATCCTCGAGATCGCCCAGAGGGCTCAGATCCTGCTGCTCGAGGATGATCCCTACGGTCTCCTCGGGTTCGACGGGACGGTCCCCCGGGCCATCCGCGCGGATGACAGTCAAGGCGTCATCTATCTCGGCTCGTTCTCCAAGACGATCGCCTCGGGACTGCGCGTCGGCTGGGCGGTCGCCCCGCACGGGGTGCGGGAGAAGCTGGTCCTCGCCGCCGAGTCCGCGATCCTGTGCCCGTCGCACCTGACCCAGATCATCGTGAGCGAGTACCTCCAGACCCAGCCCTGGCGCGATCAGGTGAAGGTCTTCCGCGAGCTCTACCGCGAGCGTCGCGATGCCCTCCTCGACGCACTGAACGTCCACATGCCGTCCGGCACGCGCTGGACCGTGCCCCACGGCGGGTTCTACTCGTGGGTGACCCTGCCGGAGGGACTCAACGCCACAGCGATGCTGCCGCGGGCCATCTCCGCCCTCGTCGCCTACGTGCCCGGGACCGGGTTCTACGCCGACGATCAGGGGTACGCCGAACTCCGGCTGTCGTACTGCTACCCGGATCCCGACCGCATCCGCGAGGGGGTGCGGCGCCTGGGCGAGGTGGTGACGGCCGAGGCTCAGCTCGTCCACACCTTCGGCGCGGACGGAGGTCGACCCACCGCGGGAGCGGCCGTTCCGAGCCCGGATGCCCGATGACCGCGCTGCAGCGGGTCATCGTCCTCGCCGGGGGCACAACAGCGGAGCGCGAGGTGTCCCTGCGCTCCGGGCGCCGCGTGGCGGCGGCACTGCGCGAGGCGGGCGGCGCGCTCGAGGTGCTCGAGGCGGACATGGACACCAGCCTGCTCGGTCTGCTGAGTGAGGTGGCCGGCACCTGCGTCCTGCCCCTGCTCCACGGGCGTGCGGGCGAGGACGGGGTTGTTGCCGACCTTCTGGAGTCCGCAGGGCTTCCCTTCGTCGGCAGTTCGGCTGCGGCGGCGCGTCTCACGTTCGACAAGCCCGTGGCGAAGACGATCATCGCGCGGGCCGGCCTGGCGACGCCCGACCACGTCGTGGTGCCTCTCGTGGCCTTCCGTGAACTCGGTGCCGCACAGGTCATCACCCTGCTGCTCGCGCGCCTGCCACTGCCCGTGGTCATCAAGCCCACCCGTGGTGGTTCGTCGCTGGGAGTCGAGATCGTGCACGCAGCCGAGGACCTGCCGGGGGCCATGGTGCGGGTCTTCGCCTACGGTGACGTCGCCCTCATCGAGCGCTACGTCACCGGACAGGAGGTAGCCGTCTCGATCATCGACGACGGCACCGGTCCTCGAGCGCTTCCGCTGGTGGAGGTGGTGCCCGACCGGGAGTTCTACGACTACGAGTCGCGCTACACCGCCGGCGCCACGGAGTTCTTCTGCCCCGCCCGGCTCGAGGCGTCGGTCGCACATGCCGTAGCCGAGAGTGCCCTCACCGCGCACCGGGCCCTCGGTCTGCGCGATTGGTCGCGGGTGGATGTCATCGTCGACCCAACCGGCGTCCCGTGGTTCCTCGAAGCGAATATCGCCCCGGGCATGACCGAGACCTCGCTCGTCCCCCAGGCGATCGCTGCGACCGGTCAGCACCTCGGCGAGGTCATGCTCACCCTCGTCACGGCTGCGGCGACTCGCGACCCTCGATGATGGCGGCGATGCGCTGAAGGTCCTCGAGCGCGGCGAAGGTGATGACGATCCGGCCGCGCTTGCCGCCGACCTCCACCTCGACCTTCGTGTCCAGCCGGTCCGCGAGTCGTGCACTGATCTCGGTCGCCGCCTCACTGCGCGCCCGGGGGCCGGTTCCGCCACCGCGTCGGCGCCTCGGAGCCTCGTCGGTGGCTCCTAGGGCGACGATCTCCTCAACCGATCGCACGGACAGGCCCTCGGCGACGGTCCGCTGCGCCAGCGACTCCATCGATGCCGGATCCTCCAGCGACAGGATGGCCCGGGCGTGCCCTGCGGACAGGACCCCGGCGGCGACACGGCGCTGCACCGCGGGTGGCAGTCGCAGCAGGCGGATCGTGTTGGCGATCTGCGGCCGCGAGCGGCCCAGACGCTGGGCCAGCTCCTCCTGGGTGCACCCGAAGTCCGCGAGCAGCTGACTGTAGGCCGCGGCCTCCTCCAGCGGGTTGAGCTGAGAGCGGTGGAGGTTCTCCAGCAGGGCATCGCGGAGCAGGACGTCGTCCTCGGTCTCGCGGATGACCGCCGGGATCCGCTCCAGCCCGGCAAGCCGGGTCGCCCGCAACCGTCGCTCACCGGCAACGAGCTCGAACCTGCCCTGCGCGGCGGGCCGCACGACCACCGGCTGCAGGAGACCGATGCTGGCGATGGAGTGCACGAGTTCGGCCATCGCCTCCTCATCGAAGACCTGCCGTGGTTGGCGCGGGTTGGGATCGACGAGGTCCACCGGGATCTCGGCGTACGCCGTTCCCGGAACGGGCACCAGAGTCGCCTCCTGTGCGTCGGGGCCGTCGCCCGATCCCGGTGCAGGTGACCGAGTCGCATCCGCGGCCTCGGGGATCAGGGCCCCGAGACCGCGACCGAGGCCTGATCGACGCTGGGTGGCCATGACGTCCTCCTGGTGAGGTGTGCTGCTGAGCCGAATCCGGTTCAGAAGTGGGGAGCGGGACGAGAGTGTCTGTGGAAAGCAGTGTGAATATCAGTGATTACTGTCCCTCTTTGGGGGTTTATGACCGATTCATCCTGTGGACTGGGTGCGCGCCGTGACCGTGATGTGCACGTCGGCTCATCGGGTCGACCCTGGTGCGTCCGGGCGGCCTTCGAGCACGGTCCGCAACTCACCGGCCGCAGACCGGTAGCTCACGGCACCGGGGGAGGCGGGGTCATAGGCATGGATGGTCTGCCCGTAGGACGGCGCCTCGGAGAGCCGCACCGACCGGGGAATCACAGTGGGCAGCACCCGGTCCCCGAAATGGGTCCGCACCTCATCAGCGACCTGGGTCGCGAGCCTGGTGCGGGCATCGAACATGGTGAGCAGGATCGCTCCCACGTTGAGCTCCGGGTTGAGGTGATTGCGGACCATATCCGTCGTCTTGAGGAGCTGGCTGAGGCCCTCGAGCGCGTAGTACTCGCACTGGATCGGCAGGAGCACCTGATTGGCCGCCACCAGGGCGTTGACGGTGAGCAGCCCGAGGCTCGGGGGGCAATCGATGAAGACATAGTCGATGCGGCGGCCGGTCCGGCGCTCATGCTCGATGAGGTAGGCCGCGAGCGACTTCTTCAGCCGGGACTCCCGGGCCACGAGTGAGACGAGCTCGATCTCAGCGCCCGCGAGGTCGAGGGTGGCCGGGGCCACCCACAGGCCGGAGACCTCCGGTGCCGGCTCCACGATCCGCGTCATCGGGAGGTCCTCGACGAGGACTTCGTAGGTGCTCGGGACACCCCCGTGGTGGGGCACCGCCAGGGCGGTCGAGGCATTGCCCTGCGGATCGAGGTCGACGACGAGGACTTCCAAACCGAGGCTGGCCAGAGCGGCGGACAGGTTGACGGCCGAGGTCGTCTTGCCGACCCCACCCTTCTGATTGGCGACCGCGATGATGAGGGTCTGCTCCGGGCGCACGAGGTCAGCCATGGTCCACCTCGTGGTCCCGTGTGTCAGACATCGGCCAGCCGAGGCTCGCCCATCCCTGCGTTTCACGTGGAACGTCGGACGGCCAGCCCAGTCCCGTGTGCTCCGGCGCTCGGCTGTCGGCGTACCCCATGTCAGGACCTCTCTCCGTGGGACCCGGGCGGCTGCCCGGGAGTGTGCGTGCGCGCAGGATCGGTCCGACGTCCTCGGCGAGATGGGCTCGACGGGACCCGCACCGGTCTGCGGGGAGCTGATCCTCTCGCACCCGTCTGACCGCGAAGAACCCGGACAACCGTTGTCGGAGGATCCACCACCCCGAGGCCGCAGCTCACCACGTCGATCTCCGTTGCCCCCCAGGCGGTGAGGGCGCTGCGGGCATCCGCGACCTCATCATCCGCACGATCCCCCTTGAGGGCGAGCAGTGAGCCCCCCACGCGCACCGACGGCATCGCCCAGTCGGCAAGGCGGGTGAGCGGTGCCACAGCGCGCGCCGTGACCACGTCAGCCTGAAGGATCAGGTCCTCCGCGCGTGCCCGCGCCACGGTGACCCGCGGTGCGAGGTCAAGGGCTGTCACCACCTCGTGGAGGAACTCCACCCGCCGCAGGAGTGGCTCCGCCAGTGTTACGTGACAGTCCGGTCGGGTGATCGCCCAGACCAGACCGGGAAGTCCGGCACCGGACCCGATATCAAGGACCGAGGATCCGTTCGCGACGAGCCCACCGGGTTCCGCCACCACGGCGCAGTTGAGCAGGTGCCGCTGCCAGAGCCGGGGCACTTCGCGTGGGCCGAGAAGGCCCCGCTCCACTCCGGCCGTCGCAAGCAGATGTCCGTAGCGCACCAGCGCAGGCAGGCTCGGGACGAGCCACGCGGGGACGGCATCGGGCTCGGGAAATGACATGGCTGTTGTTTCACGTGAAACAGCCCCCTCCGAGTGTTCCTCGGAGGGGGCTGGGGACATCATGACGCCGGCTGAACCACCACGCGGCGGTTCGGCTCCTCACCCTCGGAGACGCTCACCAGGCCAGCCTCCGCCACCACGTCGTGCACCACCTTGCGCTCGAACGAGCTCATCGGCTCCATCCGCACCGCGGCACCGGACTCCCGCACCGACGCCACAGCCTCACGGGCCACCTCCTCAAGGCGCTGCCGCCGGCCGGCCCGATAGCCCGCGACGTCGAGCATCAACCGCGACCGCCGACCCGTTTCACGGGTCGCGGCGAGTCGTGCCAGACCTTGCAGGGCCTCGAGGACGTCGCCATCGCGTCCGACGAGGTTCCTGAGCTCACCCGGGTGCGCCTCGACGACGGACACCTGTGCCCGATCACCCTCAACATCGATGTCGATATCCCCGTCGAGGTCGGCGATATCTAGCAACCCTTCAAGGTAATCGGCTGCGGCATCCCCCTCACGCACCAGCAGCGACTCGTCCGCTCCGGGCTCTCCCTCGAGGTCGACAACCTCCACGTCCTCGGGGACGTCCGCGTCCGTGCTCATCCGTGTCCTCGCCTCTCCGTCGTCACTGTGCCGCGCCCGGCGCGACACTGCGCACCGGAGACGCCTTGCCTGGACCCACGCTGTTGCGGGCCCGGACCTGGATCGAATACATCGTGCCGTTCGTCAGGCCCACGATCTCGAACACCCCCGAGGTCTGACCCGTTGACACCCACGGCTCGTTGGGCCCGACACGGTACTCCACATCGCTGATGGGCTGGCCGCCGTCCGAACCCAGGGTGGCCATCACCTCGACTGAGCCGTCCCGCGCGCTGAGGGAGCTGATCAGCGGGGCGCTCGGGCTCTTCATGGCCGCCCCCGTCGCCACGGCGCCACTGCGCTGGGCCTTGGACTGCCGTTTCGGCTGCTCCCGGCGCACCGGTGCCGCCGGTCCCTCCTCCACGGCAGCAGCTGCACCCGCCCCGCCGGCCTTTGCGGCCTTGCGCTTCTCCCACGCCTCGTAGGCGGGGGTTCCTGGCTGCGGATTGTTCCGAATGACCCAGAACTGCTGACCCATCGACCACAGGTTGGTCGTGAACCAGTAGACGAGGACACCGATCGGGAAATTCACGCCACCGATCGCGAAGACGAGCGGGAAGACGTAGAGCAGCACCTTCTGCTGGCGCACCATCGGGTTGTCCGGAGCGCTGTTCTTCACGATGAGCTGACGCTGGGTGATGAACGACGTCACCGTCATGAGAATGATGAGGATGATGGCCACAATCGTCGTCGCCACAGAGCTGAAACCGGCCGCCGTGACCTCCGACGCGTGCCACAGAGTGCCGTAGAGCGGCGCACCGAGGAAGTTCGCCGCCCGTGCCTGATCAAACAGCGGTGCGTACTGCTCCCACGTGAACACGCCCTCCTTCGTGTTCGTGGCGATGCCCTGCAACACGGAGAAGAGCGCGAAGAAGATGGGCGCCTGCAGCAGGATGGGCAGGCACGAGGAGAGCGGGTTGGTTCCCGTCTCGCGATAGAGCTTCATCATCTCCTGGGACTGGCGCTCCCGGTCCCCGGCGTACTTCTTCTGAATCTCCTTGATCTGCGGCTGGATCACCTGCATGTTCCGCTGCGCCTTGATCTGGCGGACGAAGAGCGGGATGAGCAGGATCCGGATGACGATGACGAGGCCGACGATGGACAGCACCCAAGTGAACCCTGCTGCGGGGTTCATGAAGAGGCTAAAGAACGTGTGGAACTGGACGAGGATCCAGCTCACTCCATCGCGCAGCCAGTCGAGGATGATCACGTGTGACTCCGGTCGATCGACGGGTCCGGGGCAGCGTCGCGGCCATGGGGACGCGGGCTTCCATCGGGAAGGATCACAGGATGCCACCTTCCCCGCGGTGGCACAGGGTCGAGTCCCCCCCTCGACCACGGATTGCACCGCAGGATCCGCCACGCGATGAGGGGAACACCGACGAGCGCGCCTCGGGTCGTCACGGCCTCGAGGCCGTAGGCCGAGCAACTCGGGTGGTAGCGGCACACCTGGCCGATGAGCGGGCTCACCGTGAGGCGGTAGAGCCGGATCAGTCCGATGAGCAGCCAGCGCAGGGGAGCTTCGATGATCCACACCGCGAGCAACCACCCCCGACGGGGGCTATCGCCCGGCAGCCGGCTCACCGAGACTGGCGGGGCCGTCACGTCAATACCCGCCGCAGGGCTGCCTCGAAGTCTGACCGCAGGTCCGCGGCGGACGCGGTCGCGGTTGCCGGCACGGCCCGGATGATGAGGGTGGTCCCCGGCGGCAGATCCGCGAGCCGTTCCGCCACCACCCCGCGCAGTCGACGTGCGATGCGATGCCGCTCGACGGATCCCCCGACCGCCTTGGACACGACAAGGCCCAGCCGCGGCGGAGAATCTCCCTGCCGCTGGGCGTGGATCACCAGACTCTTGGTGCCAGCCCGCCGACCCTCCGCGATCACCCGGCTGAACTCAGCCCGATGTCGAACGCGGTGGATGGCAGCAAGCACTTAGGCCGACAGGCGCTCGCGCCCCTTGCTCCGGCGAGCGGAGAGGATGGCGCGACCAGCGCGTGTCCGCATCCGGGTGCGAAACACATGGGTCTTTGCCCGGCGCCGATTATTCGGCTGAAATGTGCGCTTCATCGTCGAGAACTCCCAGTCGGTCACTGCCGCGCCACTGCGGCGCCTCACATCGTCCCTACGTGTGACCGCGGGGCTCACAAGCCTCGCCCAGCGGCAGACAGGCAAGGCTACGAAGAATCCCGAACCCGGTCAAATGGGCGGACACCACCCGTCACCGCACCCTGGCGCCGAGGCCAGGGAGATATCCACAGGAACTGTCCACAGATTCGCGGCACGTTGCCCCGTCTCCACCTGCGGTCTAGCGTTGCGCCCGGTCCACACGCTGTGGACAACCATGTGGAGGATGCTGCGATGCCGGACTCACCACGGGGTCCCGCCATGGATGGCGAGGACCTCGCACCCATCTGGGATGCCGCGATCGCATCTCTCGCGGAGGACGCGCTCACCCCTCAGCAGCGTGCCTTCGTCTCCCTCACCCGACCCCTCGGCCTCCTCGGGGACACGGCACTCATCGCCGCCGCCAACGACTTCACCAAGGACGTTCTGGAGACGCGCCTGCGCCCGGTCGTGACCGGTGCCCTCTCGCGACAGATCGGTCGGGAGGTCCGTCTCGCGGTCACGGTCGACGCGTCCATCGCCCCTGGCCTCGATGACGCCACGACCGATGAGCTTGCCGACTCCACGTACGCAG